>VGXX01000091.1 GCA_016873155.1 Planctomycetota bacterium
GGCACCAATTCAAAGCGCAGGGTCTTGGAAAGCTGGTATTGGTTTGTGAAGTTGCTGAATATGTCTTTGTCTTTCATGGTTTGTGCCCCCTTTATTTTGACGTTTCCTGAGAAAAGTCCTCAGCGGCAGACAGAGCGCTGGTTGACTATGGAAACCAATTGTTGATGACAGGAGATTGCTTTTTTAACTTGCGGCGATATTTTTCAGCTATTAAACCGAAAGTGAAGAAATTGTCAAGTTTTTTAATCCCTTCAGGATTCTTCTTATCAGGGACAATCGTCTGTCTGTATGTATGTTGAATGCAGACAGACCGTCGAAGAGTTCATAGTGAAACTTACTGGGTAAACTCTGATTATAGAACCTGTTTGACTTGACTCAGATAATAAATCTGTTACAATACTGCTTATGAAAGTAAAAGAAATCGCGATAGATACAATAAAAAGCCTTCCTGATAGCGCCACATGGGAAGATGTAAAAGAACGAATAGAGTTTGTTGCTGGAATCCGAATGGCATTAAAGGAATTGGATGATGGTAAAGGAATTCCACATAATAAAATTGAAGAAGAATCCTCATCATGGGTCTCGAAATAGAATGGTCCCCCACTGCCAGATTGGACTTTAGGGATATTATTCTTTTTATCGCGGAAAGTAATCCTCAGGCTGCAAGGGGAAAACCGGATTTATAAAAAACTGCTTATTTCAGTTACCGAACAACCACCACACATACGCACCGTACCAGATCAACAAGACGGATTTATAAAAAACTGCTTATTTCAGTTACCGAACAACCACCACACATACGCACCGTACCAGATCAACAAGAGCGTCCCTTGCCCACGGGTGAGTACGAATTTCCAGGTGATTATGGGGATGAGGAATATGCTGAAAAAGAGCATGACGGGCATATCGACACAGAGAGAAGCGCTATTAACTTGCAAGGGTTGGATTATTGCAGCAATACCAAGAACGGCAAGGATGTTAAAGATATTGCTGCCAAGCACATTACCCACGCTGATGTCAGATTCCTTACGGATGGCAGCAACCATTGAGGTAGCAAGCTCAGGAATGGAGGTTCCTACGGCAATAACGGTAAGCCCTATAACAAGTTCACTGATTCCTATGACCCTTGCGAAATATATGGCCGAATGAACCAGCAGGTGTGCGCCTCCGACAAGCGCTACAAGACCAATTATGATAAAAAGTATATCCTTAAAGATGTTTTTATCCCGTGCGGCTATAAACTCCTCAAATTCCTCATATTCCTGTTCGATGGTCCTGGATGATGGTCCTGGATTCCTTCAAGGCTACCCGATATACATAGCAGGTATAAGCCAGAATACCGATAAGAAGTACGCATCCTTCCATGCGACTCAGGGTGCCATTCCATCCCATAAAGTATAAAAGCATGGAAATACCCACCATAATCGGCATCTCACGATAAATAAGTTTCATGTCAATTTTCAGGGGTTGAACGATGGACGACAATCCCAGTATGAGACCAATATTGGCAATGTTGCTTCCAATGACGTTTCCCATTGCAATATCGCTTGAGTGTTTGATGCCGGCAATAACGCTGGTGACAAGTTCAGGCGTTGAGGTTCCAAATGCTACGATCGTGAGTCCTATAACTACCGGTTTAATGTTGAAAGAGCTGGCGAACCTGGAAGCCCCTTTTACGAGCCATTCTGCTCCAAAATAAAGCCCTGCAAGACCTGCAAAAAACAATATGATTTGTAATGGCATACTATTATTTTACGATATAGTGACTCTTGGTGAATTAAATACAGGAGGGCTTAAAATTATCATAATTTGCCGTGTAATTCTACTCAAAAGTGATGTGTCGTTATATAAAGGAGTAAAGAAACGCTCTATAACTATTCTTCGAGTTCATAACCGGCTATAAAAACCTTTTCAGTATCCTAAAACATACCAAAAATGGCATAAAAAACCATTTAAATTTTTTCAGAAACCGTGTGATGAAGAAGGCGGCTACAAGGCCGAGAATGATGGCTATGATTACCGGGCTGGCGCCAAATAGCCAGGCAAGCGCATGTATCAGGCCTGATAAGAATGCGATGGGATGGGTTGCAATGATGAGAAAAATGGATGCAATCAGGCCGTATTTTGCAAACTTTGCACATTTTGCAAATGCTTTTGGCGGCATAAAGCGCATGACAAATAGACCAGCCTTCCCTTTTCTGGCAAGCTTGATTCCGTCATCACCGTACATACCGACATACTTAATCACTTCATCTCCGTGCCTTTTTGCCAGTTTGATAACGTCATCTCCATATTTTTCAATGACTTTAATGCCGCTTGAGCCATACTTAGATACATACGATATAACATCGTCACCATGGAGTGCGGCCATTTTAATAACATTATCCCCATAAACTGAACTCAAAAGTACAACGTCCTTGCCATGCTTCTGGATGATCCGAAGGCCGTCATCGCCGTAAAGCGTAGTGTATTTGATAACATCATCGCCATATTGACGCGCCAGGGATAGGAAGTCGTTGCCGTATTTTTCAATTGGATAACATCATCGCCATATTGACGCGCCAGGGATAGGACGTCGTTGCCGTATTTTTCAATTGCAGTTCCCGCATCCACGCCGTATTTGGAGACATACCGAACCGCATCATCCCCGTATTGCTGTGAGATTTTGAGGATTTTGCCGTCAGTTGCCTTCAGCGCCTTGATGCCGTCATCTCCGTATTTTGCCACAAATTGAACGACATCATCCCCGTATGTTTTAACGAGGTCGTCCGTCAGATTAATTAGGCCTTTAAATCCCTTCGTTGTCCTGGCAAACCTCGCCCCTTTTGCCGCAAACTTTGCTCCCTTTGATATGCCACCGCCAATAGGAACAAATCCCAGGATATCCAGTCCGGCAAACAGCTTGTCCTGGAAGGTAACGTCTTCCTGTCGGATTCTTTTGCGGCTGACCTTCTCCACGTCGGAAATAAAGAAGTTCCTTAATTTATTGGTAATGGTGGTAATGGATTCTTCCTTAACATTGTTGATGTCGATGATTTCAAATCTATCCAGGAAATCATTTCCCAATTCGAAAATGAGATTGACCGCCCTCCTGGCATTTTCGCGTCTTATGACAGCATCGCTTTGGGTATTTGGAGCAGAGGTGTCTGTGCCATACCACCAACTGGAAACCCATTCATAGACCTTTGTTTTCTTCAGGTAGTCATAGACCTGACTGTTAAAATCTTCGTTGTCATAAAACAGGTAAATGATGGGAATGGTTTGTTTATGTCCGTATGTCTTAATCACGTGGTAAAAGGTATCGTCGTCGATGAAGATGTTGAATAAAATCTTTGCCTTTTCTCCAAATTCCTTAATGGCCAGAAGCCCGTCCTCCTGGAATTTAATAACGATGTTCAATACATCTTTGTCGTAAAGTCTTGCAAAGGCAATCCCGTGTTTGCGTACAAGGGGAAAGACGATGTCTCCCTTTTCATCGGCAAGGTTCATTAACTCTACACCCTTTTCTTTATCTTCGCTGATAAGGAAGAAGGTTTCGGGATTGCTGGCAATCCATTGTACCCCTTCATCTCCGAAGGTTTTGTAAAATTGCGAGAGAGCTTCAGGTGAGAATATGTTGAGATTGTTTATGGTATTATCCGGGTTACTGTACAGGTGAAAGATGTCCCGATAATCCAGGAGTGGATGCAGGTTCGCCAGTTCTCTGCCGTGTTTTTCCAGGAGGGCAAGACCCTCAATTTTGTACTCTTTCAGAAATTCTAAGGCGAAAGTGCCGTATTGCTGGTAGAGTCGTTCTGCATTATTGCCAAACTGACCAAAAACGTCTTTGTAGGTTGTGGAGACATCGTTAGCTTGGTTTAAATTGACTGTCGCAGCAGATGTCAGTTCAGGAGTATTTTCTGAAGACTGAGTATAAGCGTTTTGTAATGGTGTGAAAAATAATTGACCTGCTAAGAACAGAATAAGAGATATGAGAAATGGTTTATTCATAAACTTTCCAGGGCCTTTGGTCACAAAAAGCGCGCAAAGGGTTGTTTCGATTTAACGAAGAATTATTTTAAGGATTGGAAATGGTCAGTCGTTTTCTCTCTTTAATATAACATGGACGTTATTCTTGCATACGGCATGGAGTTTCCTTTTGTGAATCCAATCCTGTTTTTTCTGATAATCACGTAAACTCATAACAATATAGGCGGATGTTTCCGGATTGGGAATGATCGTTTTCCATCGGCTATAGTCTTCTATTTGCAGTATGTTTTTACCGCTATAAAACACGAGACTCGGCACAGTTCTGGCATAACTGAAGAGCACATAATTCTCTCCTTTGTCCGAAAGGCATTTTTTCACGATATCCTTTGTAGACCTGAAAGTCCCCAGGTATTTTGCCGAATAAACAATGGTAATGATAAGGAATAAACAATTGGTAATACAAAAAACTTTTTTCAATTGGGAAAAACTTTGCGTTCTGATAAAGGTAAATAACGCTATCAGTATTCCAAACAAGAGAATAATAATGGGAATGGCAATATGGATTGTGGATAAACCGTACTTGGCTGGAATCCATTTGTGCATGGTAATGATGAGTACGGCAGGAATTGTTATGGATACAAATAACGCAGGCCACACTACCCACAGGAGTCTTTTCCCTAATGTGCCCGCCTTTTCCCATCGGGAAAATGAAACAGTTAATAACGCAACGGAAGGGGAAAGGGGGAGGATGTAGGTCATCAATTTTGAGTGCGACATGGAAAAAAAGACTAAGGTTAGGATAAGCCAGGAGCAAAAAAAGCACACCTGTTTTTTCTCTGCGATAGGTATGTTTTTTCTTTGCTTGATGACATGAATAATAGGAATAAGCACGAATAACGACCAGGGGAAAAATCCAATAATGAAAACGGGCAGATAATAGTGAAATGGCTCTGGATGTGCATATCCGCTGACAAAGCGACCCGACATCTCCTGCGAAAGCAACGCAGAGATTTGTTTTGTACCCAGAGACAGCCAGAATGGGATACCCCATGCGCAAATGATTCCCAGGAACAGCAGGAATCCCGGCAGATACCAGAGTCTCCTGAGATACCGAAAGTCGCGTGACCACAAGAGAAAACAGAACGTAATCAGGATAAACAGCAATATCCCTACAGGCCCTTTCACCAGGAAGACCATACTGAGGAGAAAATAGAGAGATAACCTTCTGTAGGGGCGGGTTTCAAACCCGCCCTCACACCTATTGTTGGATTCCATGTATTCGACAAAGAAAAGGTAAAGGCTTGAACAGATAAAAAAGGATAGAAGCATATCTGTTATACAGAATCGGGAGATGAAAAAGAACAGCGGACTGGCCATGAGCGTCACACCAGCCCAGAATCCTTTTTTGCGGTCTTCAAGTCTTTTGCCCCATAGATAGGCAATTAATACCGTACCTGTGGCTGCCAGGGCGGAGGGTAGTCGTGCGCTGAATTCGTTTATCCCAAATAATTTATAGGAAATGGCAATAGTCCAGTAAAAGAGCGGCGGCTTGTTGATACGCGGGACGCCGTTAAAATACGGGACAATCCAGTTGCCGTTCAGTACCATATCGCGAGCTGTGGATGCGTAACGAGGCTCGTCAGGGTCGATGAGGGGCATTGCCCAGGTATAAAACAGGAATAAAAAAAGACCAATCGAAAATAGGCCTATGAGAAAAGGAATATCCTTTTTCGACAATTTTTCTGGGTGATTTTGCAATTTTATTTCCATTTCTAACTTGATTGTATAGGAATTTTCATTTTATTTATGCGGGTTTCGTGTCCATAACCAATATGGTATGGTAAATAGTCTATGGATGACCTCCCCTTCATCGTTCGACTGAGCTCACGACGAAGTCCCCTCCTTGCGAAGGAGGGGAAAGAGGGGTGGTTATAAGTTCATGGGCTAAAATTTATTACATGTCCTTGTTTGAAACAAAAAGGATATCCCGATGACCTACGGAATCTTTTTCGAGGACAAATATTGGCACTTCAAGCAATTGAGAAACCCCTTTAAAATCTTTCTCCTGTATAAAAAGAAATACACGTCCGGTTGAACTGAGGAATTGCGTTAAATCGTTCAAGCTATGAATGACCTCTATATGATTTCTCCCGGTGTAAAACAGATAAGGGTCTCTAAAGAAGTTATACATGGCCAGTTTTTCGCCGGGTTTCATCACGGAATTGGCCTTGTCGCAGATTTCCCTGGCGGATTTGTATTGATTCAGAACCGGAATAGCCTTCAAGGTGCCGGCATTAAAGGCGAAAAATATAACAAAAATAATCGTGAAGAGAAAGGGAATTACCCTGCCGTGTCTTGCGAACCTCGACATCATAAGACCACCGATCAGGAGAATTGCCACAAATGGAATTGTTGAGGATGTATACTGTGGAAAGAGTTTGTATACCGCTATCGGCAAAAGAATACTTAAGGCAAGCGTGATTCCGCACAGGACATAACACGGATAATATCCTATTTTTTTAAAATGTTTCTCTCGAAATTGTTCGACAAATTCATTCAAAAACCATGCTGTAATCAGGGCAGCAGCGGGATAGAGGGGAAGGACGTAAATGTCTCTTTTCCCGGAAACAATCGAAAAGAAAACGAAAACGACAGCGAACCAAATAACAGGTAACAAAATATTTTGTATCTTTCCTCGTCCTTCTTTGGAAAACAGGTATATAGCGATACTCGGGATAAAGATACTCCACGGTATAAAATTGACAGGGAAATTTACGAAGTAATAATAAAATGGGCGTTTGTGGGCAAACGAACTGGCAAATCGTCCGACATTCTGTTTGAAAAGGATTTGGTAGGCATATTCCTTGCCGCCATAAATGCTTGCCAGATAAACCCAGGTAAATACGATAAAGACAAATATCATCCCGCCTATCCAGGGGAGGGTTTCCTTTAAGACCCGAATATCTTTTTTCAAGATGAGATAGGTTAATACAATGGAAAAGGGAACGATAAAGCCTATCGGCCCTTTTGTAAGCACACCCAGCGCCATGAAGATGTAAAAGAGGGTGTAATGTCGTCGTTCTTGTTTCTTTACCTCACTTTCATTCTTCCCTTGCAATGGTGGGGAAATAGGGGGAGTTATCGGGCTGTGATTATGCCGTGCTGCGTATCCTTTATAGAAACAGAGTATCGCCATCGTAACGAAAAACGTGAGGGGGACGTCAAAGGCCACCCGATGCGCCATCCACAGGAACTTTGAACTAGTGGCAAGGAAGAGAGCGGCCAGCAAGGCAATTCGCGTATTATGGTATAAACTTTTGCCAAGATAAAATAGCGCCAGACAGCAGCCGATGCCTGCGAAGGCGGAAGGCAGGCGGGAAGACAGCGCCGTAATCTTTCCAAAGGGCATCGAAAACAAATTAATGAGCCAGAATAAAAGCGGGGGTTTGTCAGGGTATGGTTCGCTATTCAAATGAGGGACGATGAAGTTGCCGCTGTCCCGCATTTCCTTCGAGACCTGCGCATAACGCGGCTCATCAGGCGCCCACAAATCCCTTTTCCCTGTATTAAACAGGAAGAGACATCCCGTAAACAATATGATGCATGCGGCTATTATACGGGTGTTGTTTATCGTTGTTTTTGTAATCACTTTACCTGAAAATACCCTCAATCTAATTATTTCTTACTCGGTGGTTGTGAGGAGAGGGCTTAAATTGTCATCCTTTTTGTTACGTAAAAAATTGTTTGTAAAACGTTTGCATTATACAAAAAACGTCCGTAAAATCAAAAACTAACTGATATTTACGCTAAAATACGTCTTTTAATCTTTTATTGAAGTGATACCAAAAAACACTTGGATTACATTACAACGTCAGTTAAAATTAATATCTTATTACAAGCAAGAATTGACTCAGATAGGTATTTATAAATCGTATTATGATTAACGCTGCTAATTTTACACACAAAGACCAGCCGTACAAGACCGTTTTTTTTGAGACCTTCGGATGCCAAATGAATAAGCTTGATGCCGAGCTTTCGCTGGGGCTGCTGCAGGAAGATGGCTATAAAATTGTTGATAAGGTTGACGATGCCGATGTCATTCTATTCAACACCTGCAGCGTACGCAAGCATGCCGAAGACAAGGTGTATTCACACCTTGGCGCTCTCAAAACATTGAAGAAAAGGTATCCGGAAGTTATTGTAGGAGTCCTTGGATGTATGGCACAAAAAGACGGCGAAGCCATATTCAAACGCATGCCTCATGTAGACCTGGTCTGTGGAACGCGCATGTTTTCCCGATTACCCGAGATGCTCTTAAAAATAAGAAATCACGGCTCGCACGTTCTTGCCATAGATGAAGATCAAATCGTTAACGTGAAGCGGGCTGTAACCTATCGGCCAAATTTTTATCAGGCATTCGTTACGGTGATGCGGGGCTGTGATAATTATTGTTCCTATTGTATCGTGCCCTACGTCCGCGGGCGGGAGATTAGCCGGACAATCGCCGATATAAAAGAAGAGGTGCAATCCCTCGTATCGAATGGCTGTAAAGAGGTGACCCTATTAGGGCAAAATATAAATTCTTACGGAAAGGGTTTGAGTGGAAACGTTACGCTGGGGGACCTGCTCACAGGTGGAAACGTTATGCTGGGGGACCTGCTCACAGAATTAAATGCAATAGATGGACTTGAGAGGATCAGGTTTGTAACTTCGCACCCTGCGGATATGTCTCGTGACCTCATTCGTACCATGAGTCGCCTTGAAAAGGTGTGTGAATACCTGCACATGCCTGCTCAATCAGGTTCTGACGAGGTTTTGAAAAGGATGCGTCGTGGTTATACGGCGGGTTATTACCGTGAGTTTGTTCGTTACGCAAGAGAACTTATTCCTCACCTTACGGTTGCCAGTGACTTTATTGTGGGCTTTCCGGGTGAGACGGAAGAAGATTTTCAGGAAACGGTACGATTGATGGAAGATATTCGGTTTCAAAACTGTTTCATATTCAAATATTCACCGCGCACGGGCACGAAGGCAGCAGAGTTGAAAGACGATGTCCCCGATGAGACGAAAAGGTCGAGAAATATGAAGCTGCTGGAATTACAAAAACAAATCAGCCTGGAAGAGAACAAGAAGAACCTTGGCAAAGAAGTACAGGTGCTTGTCGAAGGCGCAAGCAAGTCAGACCCGAACAGGTTATCGGGACGGACCAGGCAAAACCACATCGTTGTTTTCAACGGTTCACAGGATTTGGTCGGAAAATTGGTTGGTGTTGTGATACATGAAGTAACAGACCTTACGTTATTTGGTAAGTTGACAAGCTGTTTATAACGCCCACTCCCTGAACTTAATCCCCATTACCAAAGGGGGATTTAGGGGGTTGTGTTTTTTCCCTGAGTTATTCCCCATTTTCATGAGGACAAGTTTACAACCCCTTTGCCCCTATAATTAAATTATTACAAAACTTTCCAGTTGCATTGCAGGGAATTACTCCAATGCAACCTTCAGTTTTGAGCCCCCAAATTCCTTAATTTCATTGCCGATTCTGATTTTATCTTCATGTTTCAGGAAATTCAAAACGATTATGTAGAGACGCAAGATATTGCGTCTCTACGTGACTAATTATGCGAACTGTGCGGCTTCCGGGCTGACGAACCAGACGAATACGCTGCGTGTGAAGAACGCCGCTTACCAAAAGGTTTTGCGCCTGTTCTGGAATATCGTGGTTTGGAATCTGACGACATCTGTGATCCCGCCCTTTTTGCTCCAGTTCCCGTTCGTCTGTGGTGACGTTGTGATTGTTGGAGTGGAACCGCATGTGTGCTGCGCGGTGGAGGCGAAGTGTAATCAAAGTCTTCCAGCCTGCGGCGCTCAAGCTTCATACCAAGGGTATTCTCGATAGCGCGCACCATGGCGTTGTCGTTTTGTGTGGTGAGGGTGAATGCATCGCCAGTTTTGGCAGCGCGGCCTGTGCGTCCGATACGGTGCGTGTACGCATCGACAGTGTCAGGCATATCGAAGTTAATGACATGCGAAATGTGAGAAACATCAATGCCTCTGGCGGCAATATCGGTTGCTACCAGTATCTTGAATGAACCTTTACGAAAACCATCGAGTGCAGCCTGTCGTTGATTCTGGGACATATTGCCTTGCAGAGACGTTGCTATGTGCCCTGCTTTTTTCAACCGTTGCGCCACACTCATTGCCCGTTGTTTTGTGCGGGTAAATATGAGTACCGACCCGGTATCTGCGTGTTTCAGAAGCCTCATCAAAAGCGTGCTTTTATGATGATGCTCGACCGGGTACAATGCATGCGATACCGTGGTCAATGGCATGGTATGGTTTATTTGCACGGTGACGGGGTTAAGCAGGATGTCGTGCGCAAGGCGCTTTATATCATCAGGCATGGTAGCCGAAAAGAGCAAAGTTTGCCGATGCGCCGGCAGATGGTTCAAAATCTTACGAATATCCGGCAAAAAGCCCATATCGAACATCCTGTCTGCCTCATCAAGTACGAGTACTTCAATATGGGATAAATTAATAGTTTTCTGGCGTATATGATCCAGCAGACGGCCCGGGCACGCAACGACTATTTCGGCTTTACCGCGTAATTTCTGGATTTGTGGCCTCATGCTCACGCCGCCATAGACGGTAACGCTGCGCAGTCTGGTTTGTTTACCCAGTCCCTGCGTGGTGTCGTGTATTTGCTCGGCAAGTTCACGCGTGGGCGCTATTATCAGGGCGCGGACACAGCCTCGCGGACCTTGCGACAGACGCTGTAAAATCGGAAGTACAAAAGCGGCTGTTTTGCCGGTTCCTGTCTGGGCAAGACCAACGAGGTCCTGTCCTTGAAGAATTGGCGGAATTGCCTGAAGTTGGATAGGTGTGGGTGTAACGTAGCCGAGATCCCTCACACCAGACATGATGCTCGGATGTAAATTAAACGATTCGAAATTCACTGAATCTCCTTATGTTAAAATATTTGTTAATTAATGAGAATTGTCTTAAAAGTTTGTAAATAGACTGGAATGGTGGAACGAACCATGAAGAATTGGCAGTCAACGCCTGTCTGGTTTTAAAGTGTCGATGTACATGCAAAACAGCCACTCACAATCTCAGTTAGAGACTCTTACGCAGCACTGCATACATCATACACCATAAAATTAATACGCCTGAAAATGTCAGGCGTGTGAGGATGAGATGTTAACTTTTTGTCCGTAACTAATTTTGTTGCGACTTTTGTTACGCGCAGCACCGCTTGGACAATAAACTTATTATACACGATAATTCTGCAATTGATATACTAAATATTAATTTTTGTCTCGCAGTCAAAGAAAGACAACTCAGGCGACAATTCGCACTGCATCTCCCAGCTTGATTTCTCCTCCCTTGATTACGCTGAATAGCGTACCCCTGCGACCTGACATCTGATCCCGCAGTCCCGGGCGCTTGGCCTCTATGAACTTACATGGTGTACAATCCATGGTTACTTCTAACAGGGCGCCTCCTACGTGTATGCGTGTTCCGGCGGGTAAACCGGCGAGCTTAATTCCTTCCACCGTGATATTTTCACGGACATCTCCAATCGGCAGGCCGAACTCATCAAGCGTTTCGCGCTCGATGATGAGCACCTGGCGTTTTGAACGGCCAAACTGCGAGTCGTTACGCAGACCCTGTTCTGCAACGGCTTCGACTGCGCTTACCGACTGCATCGGCGCACCGCGTGCAGGTTTGATTTGAAGGCAAATAACCCTTGCGTTGTTGTTCATGTTAAGGAATTTGAAAATTTGTGACTCCCCTCTAGAAAGAGGGGAATCGTGGAGTCTCCTCCTGGGCAGGGATTTTCTGGGCGGTATTAATTTGACATCATAACCCCCGGCCAATTATCTACCCATCGTAATAAAGTAATACATCACTTATTCTCGCAGTCAGAGTCTAATTAAATATGGCGGTATATTTAAATTTCTTTATCGAGTAATGTCTGTAATTAGCCACATTATTCCTGACATAACACGTTTATGTTCCTTCTCAATCGCCACACATAAGAGCCTCTATAACCCAGGAAACGGTTCCTGGGAGGGGGTCAGGGGATTGAGGGGTGGGTATTGTGAAGGTGGATTCGGCGTAAAAACCAACGCCTTAATCGTTCGGCTGAGCGTTCACGACAAAGTCCACCATCTTACGCATAATTTAAATTCGAAAAGAGCATTACTCAATTTTATACGTCATTAGGCCTGAAAGGCCGTCAGAATAATGAATTCCTAAAAATGTGAATGTGCCAGCCGTGGGGAAATTCTCCCACTCTTTCGCCCCTTCAGGGCTGTTTTTATTTGAATCTTTTTCTTGTTTTGTGATGATACCTTAATATACCTCCATCATCCATGGGATGTCTTCGCTGGCGAAGCGGATGGTGGATTCTGTCATGTAGTTGTATTCCGTCCTGAA
>VGXX01000092.1 GCA_016873155.1 Planctomycetota bacterium
CTGGTGTAAGAACACAAATTGAATTTTAATAAACCACACAGCTTGTAGGGGTTGAAAATTTTCAACCCCTACATTTAAATATTGACGATGGGTTCGCTTTGCTTAACCCATCCTACTTGGACTGTGTCCAAACCGAGAATCCTTATGCAATCATACAATTGAAAGGGGGTGAGGATCAACGCCATTACATAAGTTGATGAATATAAATATTTCTTCTAAAAGCCCAAAGGGCTGGCAGAAGATAGCCCAAGGCGACAGCCCTGGGTACGAGGTAAATGAATATTTTAGCCCTGAAAGGGTGAAACGCGTAGTAATTTAAGAAAGGAGAAAGTGATGTTTAAGAAAATAGGACTGTCAGTAATATGTGCCGTCGGTCTCGGGATACTATCACTGCAAGTGTATGCAGGGAATGAAGGAAATACTACGGCAAAACAAGGTTTTGATCCTCAATCCGTAGTCTATGTAACAAACCGTGATTCGAGCGATATTGCCGTCATTGATATGAAAACCAACAAGGTTATTGACCGTATTGAGTGCGGCACCTGCTGCAATCCACACATGACCATGGCAACTATGGATGGGAAGAGGCTGCTTACCACGGGTACACAAAAAAATTACGCCGTAATTGTCGACTTACAAACAAGGGAGATTAAGAAGGTACGCTTAGGCATCGCCCCCGAGCATTTTGTCATATCACACGATGGAAGGTGGGCATATGTTGGCAATATGGAAGAGGGCGCTGTTTCAATCGTGGATCTCGTGAATACTAAAGAAGTAAATAGAATCCCTGGTTTTTATGAACCTCACGGCTTTTCTATATTGCCCGATATGTCCAAGGTCTATGTGTCAAACCTCGGTGCCCATGAGATCGGGGTTATTGATGTAAAGAGCCAGAAGCTTATAAAGACCATCTATATTGGTAACACCCATATACTGGCATCTTTGAATCTGGACAAGAGACTTTCCGAAATAAACGGCATTGCGAATCCGACACTAACCCTGGATGGAAGATATTTGTACGCGGCCGATGGTGATTCGAATCAGGTGGCGGTGATTGATACTCGAACTGATAGCGTCGTAAAAACCATCGCCGTAGGCCAAAACCCCTGGCGGGCCTATGTATCTCCTGATGGGACAAAGGTGCTCGTCCCCAATAACGACGACCAGACGGTATCCGTAATCGACGTAAAAAGCAACAAGGTTATAACCACATTCCCAGGCGGCGAAGGGATGACAGGGGTGAACTTTGTAAATGGAGGGAAAAAGGCATACATCATCAGTCAGTCTGAAAGCGCCTTGTATGTGATTGATCTGGAGAAATACAAGGAATTAAAACGGATTAAGTTTGGCGAGGGGTTAATGCTGGAGACTGCAACGACAACACCCGATGGGAAAACTGTTTATCTGGCGTGTTCTACCAATAACTCCGTTTATGTAATCGACGGCGCAACAGACAGTTATACCCTAATCCCGGATGTGGGCCTTTCACCCTGGGCAGTTGAGATCATCGGTGGTAACAGCTATTGCCACTAACGACTAATTTTTAGTGTATTTCGCGGGTTTAGGTAATTATGAATTTCCTTGTATAAATATGTAGGGGCAGGTTTGAAACCTGCCCCTACGGATTTTTCACTATTTTTGTTCTTTGTCTTTCTTACATTCGCCCTGATCCTTTTTGAATTTTTCAGCACAAACCTCGCAGCAGAGATAAACCGTTTTCCCTTCGTGTTCAACCGTTACCGGCTTATCTTTATCGCTGATAGCCTTTCCACAAGTTACACATTTCGTTTCAGCCTTTTCAGCAGCCGAAGCTTGCTTCGTGCCACAACAATCAGAACCGGCAATAGCCGTAGTAACAGCATAAGAGGCCATCGAAAGTAAAGCCACCGCAGCAACACCTGCAAAATACCCGATCCGCTTCATACATCATCTCCTTTTACATAAAAATTTGTTTATATGATAAATTACACATAATGCAATATTAACAAATATTCCTTAAGAGGCAATTACAAAAACCTGAGTAACCACAGACACGGAAATAAGGAAACACGGAATAAAATTTCGCAGCACCTTCTCTTTTTCTGTCCTTCCGCGTTTCAGTGGTTTTCTTGCATTGGAAAATTGAAAGGTGATCTTTTTTGCTAAAAATATTAAAATAATTTTGGGGAGGTCTTAGATGATTTGGGCGCTATTTTGTAAGGTAAATAACGTAATTTCCGGCCGTGCAAAAAACCTTACAGGAAAATTGGAAACTCCTATTCCCTTGTTTACATACATAATGGTTTTTTCCTCATGGAACAAACCTGAAGCATAACGGACGCCGAATTTGGAGTACACAACGGGGGGGCCATAGAGAGGCAAGCTTACCTGCCCGCCGTGGGTATGTCCTGCCATAACAAAATCAACACCAGTACATTTAATCATCTCAATAGCATCTGGATTGTGGCATAATAAAATTTTGGGTTTATCGTCAACGCCTTTCAGGGTTGTTTCTAAGTTCAATTTGCCTGCCCATAGATCGTCTACCCCAGCAATAAAGAGATAATCCTTCTTCCGGTAAAGAGGAATGTGCTCATTAATTAATACACGAATGCCTTTTTTTGCTAAGGTATCGACAGTAACATCTTTGTTGTCGTGGTTACCCAATACGGCAAAGACGCCTTCTTTTGCTTTTAGTTCCACCAGTTCCCCAGCAACAGAAGAGATGAATTCTTTGGAGCCATAAACATAATCCCCCGTTAATGCAATAATGTCAGGAGATAATGCATTCACCTTCCGAACACACTTTTTGATAAATTCTCTGGAAACATATTTGCAGTGGTGAATGTCTGAAAGTTGCGCTATCGTCATTCCTTCAAACTGCTTCGGAAGACCATGGATGTTTATAAAAACATTTTTTATTTCAAGCCATCGTGGTTCTAAGAGACAGCTGTAACCTCCGACAGACATAACACCGATCACGTACCCACACGCACCCTGCATGAACATACGCCTGGAAATCATATTTCGTCACTCACCTTGTCAAATCCCTTGTATGCACCCTTGTATTAATAGCCGTTATCGCTTGAGACCGCATGGTGATATACAATCCACACAGATGCCTTCTTCCCATTCTTCTTGAACAAATTCCATCCAATTCTCCGGGGCATTACGGCACGACAAACATATCCCAAGATCACAAAGCCCTTCGGTTGTACTCTCAGAATCCTTTATTGCTGCGCCGCAACAAGCGCATTGCCACGTAATCATGTCACTGCTTATATGACCGCCAACATCACACATGAGACACTCCTTTGTAATGAACCGTCAGGTCTTTTTTCTGCTGTTATCCACGAAATATTGTAACACATCCGTCTCGGTAATCAAGCCAACTAACGTATTCTTCCCTTTTACTACAGGCAGCCCACCCACCTTTTTATCAATCATGATCTGTGCGGCTTCCTCAATTGTAGCATCCGGTGCAACGGTAATGACGTTTTTTGTCATCACCTCCGAGACCTTAATAGAATCCAGAAATTCCTTATTTTCCTTCCAGTTTGTGAGGATGGAAGTCAGTGATGCGCGATAGAGGTCTCTTTGTGTTAATATGCCTACAACAGCTTCCCCTTTCACAACGGGTAAGTGCCGGATCCTCCCCAAATACATAATGTCATTCGCAAAACCCAGTTTCGAATCAGCATTCAGGGTTACCAGTTGTGTCTTCATTACGTCTTTTACCAGCATCTTTCTCCTCCGTTTCTATGGCATTTTTAAGCTTCATTTCCCATTCAGTCCCATAATGATTTTGAAGATTTTTTTGTATCTTTTCCTGCCATCTGTGGTATGCCTGCGCTATCGTACCGATGGGTTGGTGTTTTTCCGATAGATACAGGATATTCTGTATTCGTTTGGGCAATGGAATCAGAATATAGTTCGATTCCTCATTTCCAGCAGATATTGTTGCGAGGTGGACATCCTTCGCATGAATGAGTAATTCTCTTGCGGTGTGCGCATCTTCATTAACAAATATATTCCGGATCGCCTTTACGTCGTCCTGAATAGCATAAAAGGCTTGCCAATCCCTCTTGTATATAAGTTTTTTATATGAAGCGGGCGCTGCATACTCATTAAATATACACGGACCGCTCATTTTCTCAAACAACGAATCACCAGCCTCATCAGGGTATCCCATGCATTGTACGGGACGACGTTTATAAATGCTACAGCGCAAGTCCATTTTCAGGCTGGCATCCGTAGGACTTGCAGAAATAGTGAAATTCAAAAACTTGCAGGAATCGTACAGCTCGTTTTTGTATCCTTCACCGGTCACGAGCAATTTAACATATGGATAACCGCTCCCTTTTTTCCACAGGAATTTTAAAAAACCAACATGCCCGTTATCTGGTGGAATGACACAGGTAAAACAGCACATCCCATCTGAACATTCATTTTCGGCAAAGATTATATTGCTCCGATTTTTATTAAGCGTACAATTAATGCCCATTCTTTCCTAACCAGGACAAGTCAGCCGGGTGACTAATCGCCCAGCCTTACAAAGTGATGAACTACTGTAACCGTGCATTGACAACACCGCCACCTTTGTTTGGGTGTGATCCAGTAGGTGGTCATTGTTACAATATGCACAAGGCCTTACATCAAGGCAAAATTCAGGCTCTATCGCTTAGACATGAGAAATGAAGCCATACACAGATATATAACCTATAAATCTTTTCAAATGCAAGCAAAAAAACTATTCTCCGACATTTTCCCACACTACTCTAAAAGTACGGTTGATTTCGCACGGCTTTTTCAGAAAAATCTTGATTTTTACCTGTCGTTATTTTAGTGTTATACTATATTCCAAAAGTTTTTATTGCCCTGTCAACAGTATCTCTTAAGCACTCAGATTTACATTCACCAGATTGAAGACTAAAAACAGAACACTTTTGACCTGTCTCATAGCAATTGCAACCTTTTTGGTGCTGTCAGGGCTGTCAGCTTTAAAGATACTTGGGACAGCGCTCAGGAATGAGGTCAAAAACCACTTGATTTCCGTCCGGGATATAAAAAAAACACAGATACAAAATTTTTTCTCCGAGAGATACGGAGATGTTAAAATCCTTTCTAAAAATCCGATTATTTTACAAAGCCTTCCTCGTTTTTCTCAGGCTTTTAAAAATGGCGGATTCAATGACCCAGCTTACAAACAGACAGAAGCAATATATAATCCTCTGCTTATACATTTTTTGGTACAACACAGCTATCAAAACATACTTCTTGTAGATGAAGAAGGATATGTTGTATATGGGGTAAAAAAAGATGAAACACTTGGAACAAATTTAAAGACCGGCAAATTCAGTTCACTTACGATTGGTGAGATATTTAGAGAAGGCCTAACAAGACTTGTATTTTCTGATTTAACCAGAAGCGAAAAAACCAAAGACTTTGTATGCTTAGGGGCCAGCCCTGTCTATGATCATACAAATTTACTCCTTGGGGTTGTTATTGTTGAAATACCATATTACAAATTAGATGTCATCCTATCGCAGATGGGCGGCTTGGGCAAAACTGGAGAAATCTATATCGTCGGCAGTGACCAATTAATGCGGTCGAAATCGCGATTCCTGAAACAAAATACTATTCTGGAGTTAAAGATCGATACGGAAGCATCTCGAGATGCGCTTCGTGGTAACACCTCTGTGCAGATCGTAAAGGATTATCGTGACATTCCGGTGCTCAGCGCTTATACACCCCTTGACGCCCTAAAGGATGTTAACTGGGTTCTCCTTGTGGAAAAAGACGAAAAAGAGGTTTTAAATCCTTTCCGGATATTTGAAGCATACATTATCGTCATCGCAGCCGCAATCTTTGCTATCTCGATTGCATATCTCCGCTTTACTAAAAAGAAAGATACTCCTTAATTCCTCAGAGAGTTCAGAATATGCACAAAAGACCTCTTCCACCCGTGCGCCGGATAAGACAAAAAGTTACAAAAACTGCATTGTTTATTCTGTTGCTACGTCCCCTTTTTTCCTTCAACTGCAAACCAAAGAACTATGCATGCCCGGCATGCCCACCTGTCGTAGATTTTGATTTATAGGGCAAGACGGCCTCAACATCTTCAACAGAAACAATCGTCTCAGGGTGCTTTGGTAAAATCTGTTCACGGAGATATTCAAAAAGATCTTCAGCTTTCTCGGTCCGAAGCAGGGCTTCTAAGCGTATCAATGAGTCAACAGTCGTTGCTGTTTCTGTTAACTTCCTTACCGGTTCTACTGTTATAAATTGAGCAATCCCGAGACTGCCGAAACCCTTTCTCATCTGATCCAGAAGCGAAGAATCTGCAATAATGGTAACATGCTTTCTCGTCATCAATTCTCGATCAAGCTTGCGGGAAGAGGCTGGATGTTCTGAGGTTTTCTTATGACCTTCCAGGCCAACCACATGTAAGGTAACGTTGTTTTGTTCAAATTCCCGTTCTAATTCGTGAAGCTTTTCCATTACACTATGGTCGACTAATTTTACCTTGCTCATATTTACAATCACATTATTGCGTTGAACAAGACCTAACTTCTCTATTTTTCCTTTGAATGGGATCCAGTTGCTGAACACAGCCGAATCTCTGACCATAATTGTGAGGGTGTTATTATCACGAATTTTAATGTCCAGATATGGTTTAAACAAAGAACGCAGAGGCACGCCACTGATAACATTGATAAGAAAATTTACTCCGATACCAATAGCAATACCAATAACTAAATCGGTAGCCAAAACCCCTATCACCGTAGACACGAAGATAAGCAATTGTTCAGCTCCGATTCTGTACGTATTAATGTACTCCCGGGGAGCAGTTAACTGAAAACCGACAAATACAAGCATTGCCGCCAGGGCAGCTAATGGTATATGACAAAGCAGAAAGGGTACCAATCCTACAGATAACAGCAAGAAAATTCCATGATACATGTCCGCGAAACGAGTGCGCGCCCCATTGTATATGTTTGACTTGCTACGCACGATCTCCGAAATCATCGGCAGACCGCCAACAAATGCACAGACGGTATTTGCAATTCCAACAGCAAGCAAGTCGCGGTTCAGATTCGTCTTTCGTTTCCATGGATCAATCATGTCTATCGCCTTTGCGCTAAGCAGGGTCTCAACACTACCGATTAATGCAAACATTATCACCCACTTCCATCCAATAGCTGTCTTTAATCCGGAAAAGTCAGGATGGGTAATAGCAGCAAACATATTGCTGGGGACATTAACCAGAAATGCCTTGCCAAGTTTGAATTCGTGGCCACCATACAGGTAAGTCTGTTCATGTGAAATACCTAAATATAAACCGAGTGGCACGGCAAAAAACAGAACAAACATAGGGGCAGGTATCATTTGGAAAATTTTATGCTTGTGTTTTATCAACGGAAGACAAAACATAATCACCAAACTTCCAAAACCTATAGCTGCAATATAGGGATTCATATGCATTATTACTGAAGGTATATGAGCAATGAGTTCAAAAGGTTCACCTTTGGAACTGCCTCCCAGCGCTATGGGAAATTGTTTGAGTATAACAATTATACCGATTGAAGCCAACATCCCATGCACGGCGGATAAAGGAAAGAAATCACTCAGCGAGCCAATACGAAGTAAACCAAACAATATCTGGATACAACCCGCTGCGACTCCGACCCCTAAAGCCAGCCGGTAAGCCTGAAAATCGGCTGCGGGATCCCGGCCTCCGGTAAACCCAAAATCAATCACCGTACCTATTGCTATGACAATCAGTCCAGCGGCAGGACCTTTTATTGTCAACTGAGAATTACTTATGAATGTCGTAAGCATCGAGCCAATAATTGCGGTGAATATACCTGCGATAGCAGGATAGCCGCAGGCTAAAGAGATTCCGAGACAAAGTGGAAGCGCTATCAAAAAAACCAGAAAACCCGACTTAAGATCGTATCGTAAATTTTGTGTCAGTCCGGCAAGACCATCTTTTGGAACCTGTCCCTCGTTCGTATGAACCACTGCCAAATCCCTCCTCGTACAAAAAAACAGTTAGTTGTTTATTGAACTTACTTGAAAAATGGTATCCTATTTTTCACTATCACGAAATATAGCAAAAAGTCCTTTTCCATGTGCATACCTGCAAGCCTTTGAAGGCGAGCGGGTATTATCTTGAACAAAAATTATTCCAAAAAACGCTACTCGTTAAAAAAATACATAAGTGGTTGCAATTTATAGCATGAAATAGAAAATAGAATATCCAGAGGTATGGCCCATGCACTTTCAGAATGAAAGATTCTTTTCATTTCGCACCACAGCAATTTGCAGTCATGTCGTCTCGAAATATTTTTTATGTTCCCAATCGGTTACCTGTATGCGGTATTCATCCCATTCTGCCGTCTTCGAATGTATATATACCTGGTACGTGTGAGCGCCTAATGCCGTTTCCATCAGTTTGTTTTTCTTCAATTCCTCAAGCGCCTCATTCAAAGATCCCGGGAGGGTAGCGATATTCCGGTACGCTAATTCATCCTTATTAAACTCATAGACGTTTTCTTCAACAGGATTAGGAGGCGTAAGTCCTCTCCGAACACCGTCAAGCCCCGCTTCCAGCATGACTGCAAGGGCAAGGTATGGATTATTACTAGGGTCAGGGCATCTTAATTCTGCCCTCGTTGCCTGTTCCCTTCCAGGAGAATATCGTGGAATTCGTATCAGGGCGGAGCGGTTTTTTTGTCCCCAGCAGACATATACCGGGGCCTCATATCCTGGCACCAGTCTTTTATAAGAATTTACCGTGGGAGAAAGGATGGCGCTCATAGCCCTTACATGGTGCAGTTGGCCTGCAATAAAATGCCGCGCCGTCTTGCTGAGCTTATATTCGTCCTTCTCGTCAAAAAAGATGTTCTTCCGTGTGGTGATATCGAAAAAACTTTGATGGCAATGCATGCCGCTGCCGCATATGCCGAAGATGGGTTTTGGCATAAAGGTGGCATATAAATCGTGTTTATGCGCGATGGACTTTACCACCTGCTTGAAAGTCAGGGCGTTTTCTGCCGTCTTCAACGCCTCTGCGTATTTAAAATCAATCTCATGCTGTCCCGGAGCTACTTCGTGATGGCTCATCTCGACATTAAGCCCCATTTTTTCCAGGGTAAAAATGATGTCTCTTCTTACATTTCCCGCAAGGTCTCTTGGTGAAAAGTCGAAATAACTCCCTACATCATGTGGTGTAGGTTCCACCTGCCCGTCGCTCTTGGGTTTGAATAAGAAAAATTCTAATTCCGGTCCTACGTTATACTCAAAGTTCATTGCGCGGGCGTTTTTAATTGCCCTTTTCAGGATATATCGGGGGTCTCCTTCAAAGGGGGAACCATCGGGCATATAGACATCACAAAAGAGCCTTGCTGTCGGCTCCTCCGTTTCCCAAGGAAGCAAGGCATACGTACTTGTATCCGGCTTCAAATACATGTCGCTTTCGCAAATTCTTAAAAAACCCTCGATTGACGAGCCATCAAACCATATCCCCTTTTCAATGGATTCCGGGAATCTTTCCACGGGTATCGTAACAGACTTGATATTTCCGTTAATATCTGTAAATTGTAACTGGACAAGTTTTACATTATCTTCTTTTACCCGATTGATAATTGCCAATTCTGCATGCTCGCTGCTCATGTAAATTTTACCTTTCTAACGCTATAGGTTATGTTTTACTGCACGGTAACTGAAACCCAATACCATAAATTAATGTATTTCCGAAAAGTTTGTTAATTTTAATCATATTACTCAAAAAAAACAAGTAATTTATAACCAATCGGTACGTGGTTGGTACTTGACACTATAAACATGTCGTGCTAAACTTCAATTCGAGTGCTAAAATTTTATGAAAAATATTTCTAATGAGACCATTATGGGAAAGCTAGTTGCCGTCTGTATTAGTGAAAAAAAAGGGACACAAAAACGAGATGTCGGGACCTGCAGGTTAATTGAGCATTTCGGTCTTGAAGGAGACGCCCATGCAGGGGAATGGCATCGTCAGATTAGCTTGCTGGCGAGAGAAAGCGCAGACATTATGCGCGAAAAGGGATTAAACATCAAAGACGGCGATTTTGGGGAAAACATTGTAACGGAAGGCATCGAACTGAAATCCCTTCCCATCGGAACCGTTTTAAAAATTGGTGACGGCATAACCATCCGGGTAACTCAAATCGGCAAACTGTGCCACGACCGGTGTGCTATTTATTATAAGGCCGGAGATTGTATTATGCCCCGTGAAGGTATCTTTGCCGAAATTCTTACCGGCGGCATCATTAAAGCAGGGGATGAAATTACGATAGTTGGAAAGGAATCTGGAGTAAAAGCATGATTCGGGCGGCTATTTTAACATTGAGTGACAAGGGTTCAAGGGGTGAACGGGAGGATAAGAGCGGCGAAGTTATCCGCAATATGCTTACGGGAATCGATGCGGTTATCGCAGATTACGAAGTAATCCCCGACGAAAAAGACCTTATTATCAAAAAACTCTTTGAATTTGCCGGGAAAGCAGACCTCATTGTCACTACGGGCGGTACGGGTGTAGGCCCAAGAGATGTGACTCCTGAAGCAACGCGGGCAGTTATCGAAAAGGAACTGCCGGGGTTTGCCGAAGCCATGCGCATGGAGGGACTCAAACATACCCCCAGGGCAATGGGCTCACGGGCTATTGCCGGAATTTATAAACAAACGCTCATTGTCAACCTTCCTGGAAGTCCAAAGGGCGTCGCCGAAAATCTTGCCGTTGTCCTTCCTGTCATTCCACACACCATCGGTCTTATTAAAGGCAAAGTCAGCGACTGCGCAAAAGACCGAGAAAAACACGCCGGGTAAAAACCTAGAAGGGTTATCCACAAGCAATCCATCTCGATACATTTCATAATTGCATTTATTGATTACAGAACTACTTTCTATGCAACATGAGCCTCAAAGGCATTTCGATACTTCTTACAGGATTGTGTTGAATGCTCTTGTATCATATCCTGTTTCAAATCATGGAAAAGTTTTTGTTCTTTGTATAGTATAGCCTTAAAGTCAGTAATAAAATAAACTGCTGAGTAAATGATGATAATGGGTGATAAAATATCCAAAAAAGGGGCGCCCACGTGCAGGTCGCACTCAGATATTAATCCCATCATATTGGTTGCAAAGAGATTTCTTATAATAAAGAATAGGTAAAGTATGAACATAATGTACTTGTTTGTGGAAAGGTATTTACAATAAGCATAGACAATTATAAGAGGAGAACATAATCGCAGAATATCGTTTAACATATTCAAAACAAAGAATGTGCATGTCGTATTCTCAATAAAAGAAGCCTCTAACCCGATGGATAAAACATATCTCGAGAAAAGATACATGTCAACTCCTGTAACGGTTGCATAAAATATCCCCCTGGACTGGTAAATACAATCCTTAAGTCGTCTGATGGTTGATAAATTTTGATTACTCATTTCGTGTATATTAAGGAATACCCTCGTGCGCACGTTTTTTATTTGATTTGATGTAATAAATACGTATGCAATGGTACACACTATAATCATCACGACGTCGCACCATATATCCGGTGTGCTTGGTGCATGTATATCAAACCTGCGGTCAGGGTTCTTTGACTGTATGATATTAAAAAAAATAAGGGCGTTAAGGATATTTCCGGAAACAAACCTTAGATTGATAGCGATAAACGTTAAGAATGTCCCCACGCTTAAATCCCTCATCGTAGATTTGATTATTTCATTTTGATTCATACAACTTGTTCGATTAAGCTCCTATCCCCTCTCTATAAATATTCCACAACTCTGCATGTATCCTTTTCGGTACAAAGTTAAAATTTTTGTAAGACCATACAGTGACGGTGGCCTGGATGAGACCTAAAAAGGCGATGGCGGATATCGTGGGATTTATATCTTTTTTAACCGATCCTGACTTTATAGCGCTTGTAAGCATCTTTTCTATCTTTTGCAAATATTTTTGAATAAGCAGAGAAATCTTTTTGCGAATAAACGTATCACTAAACTGCATAGCCCCCATGATGACGACAAACGACGTCTCACGTCGTTCTCTTGCATAGGTCAGGTGAGCGAGGAGCACATTCTTCAAATTTTGAACGGGGTCTTCACTCACCATTGCATTATCCAGGGCGTCCATGAGGGTTTCCTCGATATTATCAATCAACAAACTCAATATATCCTGTTTGCTTTTAAAATGGCGATAAATAGCCGTTTTGGAAGTGCCTATTCTCGTTGCTATTTCGCTTATCGTGACATATTCAATACCTTTGGAAGAAATGATATTTCGGATAATGTCTACGATCTGCTGTCTTCTGATTGTGGTGCGCCGTCTCATCTGCATAGT
>VGXX01000093.1 GCA_016873155.1 Planctomycetota bacterium
CAAAGTTAAATCTTCAAGGGTGACTTTTTTAAATACGTCTTTACTGCCGAAACGTTTTACCGCATCAAGTATCTCAATGCCTGCAATTTTTCCTTCAGTGTCATAATTGACCGAAATTCCTTCAGCAACACGATGCGTTGTTACGGTGGTTTCCAGAAAGCGGATGTAAAGGCTTCACATTCCAAACGAAATTATTCAAAATGGAATACCTTCTTATAGATGAAAGAAAAGATATCTTACTTTTGGTCAATGCGTACTGAAATGCATTTCTCTCACAAAGACACTTTCAAACTCAGGAATTTGAGACAACTCCAGTACTTGAGTTGTTTTGGCAATATGAACGGCCTTGCTTATCAATTCTTTATTCAGAAGCATCCTTACAGCGCCTTCCAAACTTGAATTTCCGACGTACAACAGCCTTGCTTCTTTCAACTCCGGCAAAAAACCCGTCCTGAAAAGGCTCTCCTCCTTCAGGTGATAACCAAACGCCCCTGCAATGATAACTGTTTTCAGTTCTTCCGGTTTGATATTGCATACGGCGAGTAAAATCTCAATTCCTGACCTGATAGCTGCCTTCGCCAGTTGAACCTGCCGTATGTCTTCTTGGGAAATTGACACCGTATCAGTCAAACGAAAATAACGTTTTCCACCCTTCTCGAATAGGTTCTTTTTGTATTGTATAGTATCGGTGTGTAAAGACTTTTCATTTGTAAAAGCATCTTTACACCCCCCTTCGCCCCCCTTATTAGGGGGGATTAAATTGGTGCTTGATAGGTGGGGAATAACATTGGAGCCTGATAGGTTGGATATAGAATTGAAGCCTGAAAAAGAGGATTTGGTTGCGGTTTGCCGCGTTCCGTTGGTTTCATTATCAGGAGATTGTAAACGTCCCCTTGCGTTTATCATACCGATCCGCAGGAGTTCTGAGACTGCATCTAAAAGCCCGCTTCCGCAGATGCCGCACGGTTTACCACCGCCGATAACATCGAAGCATAATTGTGACAGTTCATCCCCTCCCCTAACCCCTCCCGCCAGGGGCGGGGAATACTCATTGTTCCCCTGCATTCTTCCCCCTGTCCCCCTCAGTGAGGGGGAGAAAGGGGGAGGGGGGAGGTCTTGGTGTGGGTGAACTGTTGCGAATTTTTCTCCAAGCCTCACGTGTTCGATTGCGCCTTCGCTTGCCCTCATGCCCGAACTTATGGTCATCCCTTCAAAGCACGGCCCTGCCGCGGTGGACGTTGCAACCATTCGATCATTCAGCAAAAGAACCATTTCACCATTCGTGCCTATATCCAGGAAAAGAGCCGGAATCTCTTTTCCTTCAGAAAAGAAAGACGGTATTGACAGATCTGTTTCTCCATCCATCATGAGGCGATGGATGGCTACAAGCCCGGAAACAATATCCCCTCCAACATAAGCGGAAATGGAGGGAAAGGTGGTAACCATCGCAAACTCCGGAATACCAACGCCAAGTTCCTTCGCAGGGAGAAAAACGGCGTCAAGGGTTTCAGCTTTGTAGGGATATTCGCCCAATTCTTTAATTTCTTTGTTTAAAAAGATATGTTGCATGGTGGTATTTCCGGCTGCCATGACCTGATAGATATTCTCGGCTGATACACCGCTTTCGGCAGCCAAACGACGAATGAGAATGTTAATGGCGGATACAATCTCCCGGTGCATCCGCAAGAGGCCGTCTTTGTTAGACACGGAATACTTAATTCGAGACATGACGTCATGACCGTAGTATACCAATGGATTAAGGGTTGATGAACTGTTCAGCACTTCGCCAGTATAAAGATTAACCAATGACGCAACCAGCGTTGTCGTACCAATATCCAAAGCAATTCCGTAGATTTCAGATTTAGTGTCCCCTTTTTCAATGGTAACGAGTGCGTCGTTAACAAACACGTGTGTAGAAAAAAGATCCTTGCCATTGTGGATAACCTCTTTTCTTACAGAGGGACTGATATTGCGTTTCCTGTCACCTTCTGCATAAAAGCCTTCAACAATTTTAAGAGTTTTCTTTTCATTGGACGGGATGATGACCTCAAGATCGGTTTCTACGGCGGTCTTACAGGCAAGCACCGTATCGAGGGTTTTATTTACCCGTATCTGTACCAGATCCTTTCCGCACCTGCCCATACCACCGCAAGGGCCTTCGATATCGACACCAAGCCTCTGTGCCGCCTCCAGAATGGTAATTCCTTTTGGCACCCTACCACTGATCTTTATTGGATAAAAAGTTATTTCTATTTCCTGACTCATTTAAATCATAAATCTGAAATCGTACATTTTAAATGCTTTTGCTACTTCCGTCATTGTCTTTATGTGTTTTACCGGCGTCTTGGCGCTCAGGCCGCATGCGGGTGCAAGGATGTCTATACCGCAATCCAAAAGGTTTTTTGATACATTTTGTATTTTATCAACCGGACCGTTCTGTAAAAGAATGGTGCTTACATTGCCCATGATTTTTTTCCCTGAAATGACATTTTTTGCTTCTCGTATATTTGTCATAGCATCCACGCTTATACATTCTGACGCAAGTTCCTTAAGTAGTTCATAGACAGGGCGCACACTGCCGCAGATATGGACTATGACCGGTTTTCCAAGTTTATGCATCCTATTTACAATACGGTTCAAACAGGGGAGCACAAATTCTTTGAACAAACTCGGTCCAAGGATTTCACCGGTTGCGGAAGGGTCCGATATTACCATAACGTCTGCGCCATGCCCAATAAGCGCCTCGCCATGCCTGATACTATTGTCAGTTAAAAACCTGAGCAAACCATGGACATCTTCAGGCTCCTGTTTGAGCGCTTTAAAAAGTACGGTTGCTTCTACCAGTGAGGTAGCAAGGCTCAACGGGCCTACCAGATTCCCTATTACCGGTGTATCTGAGAAGCGATGGCTTAATATCGCAGTACATTCAAGGATTATGGGAAGGCGTCCATCTGTCTGAGGGTTGAGTTCTTTTAAACCCCTCCACTGTTTCACGGATTCTAAAGGATACTGTACCATGTGGGGACTGGTAATCTCATCGCCATCCTCTACTTCCCCTCCAAAAGCCTCAGCTTCTGCCGTCATGCAGAAAGGGATACCGAGATTTTCAAGTCCTGTTTGCATTCGCATAGCGATTGAAAGCTCTGCCATTTTTTGTGCATTACGGTGTGCTGCCGGCCATCGGCAGCCTGTTCGTATCATGACCTCCCTGCAAGCCATGGTCATCATGCCTCCGGGACAAATAACGGGAGGCCTGTCTACACTTTCACCGCGAAGTACTTTAAGGAGTCGTTCTTTTTCAGTCATAATGATTTAAATTAATCGGAAGCCGTGCATATTTTCTTCCTGCGTCAAGAAAGGCAACCATATTTTCATGCGGCGTATGAATGGGCACCTCACACCCCGTGGCAACAATAAATCCCTTTGGATTGTCAGCAGCCTTTGCCACACACACCTTCACCATATCGTTGATAATTTCCGGGTTCCCTTTGAGCATCCCATCTGCCGGGCTTACATTCCCCATTAAACAGACTTTCCCTCCTACCAATTCTTTTGCCTCAAGGAGGTCGATATTGTCAATGCTCAGGATATCCGCACCACTCTCGGCCATACATTGTATTACCCGTTTCGTTTTTCCGCAGATATGGAGTACGCCAGGGAGGTTGTGTGAATGGATATGTGCATACACTTCCTTGAGATACGGTAAGACGAACTCCCTGAAATGCCTCTCGCTTATCATAGATCCCGTAGCCACAGGCTCAACGGTTACCGGAACACCCCCGGCTTTTACATAGGCATCGATCAGGTTTTTCACCGATTGGGTAGCAACCTTCATCAGGGTATGGACCAATTCCGGGTCTGTATAGAGTTCTTTGATAAATATCTCTGTCCCTCTTAAAGCCGCAGATGTAGTAAATGGCGCTCCAATGACGGGTACGATAAAGACTTCATTGCCAATTGCATCCACGCAGCGCCTTACTGCCTCAAGGTACACGGGGAGTCTCCCGTCTTTTTCAGGGTTTACAGGTTTAAGCTTTTTGAGGTCTTCCCGTGTTTGTATAAGAGGCGTTTCTACCTGAGGCGCATCATCTTCAGGAAAGTACATCTTTGTGCCCATGGCCTCCGCAAGGGTAGAGGTGGTAGAGAAGAGGTAAACGATATCATGCCGATATTTTTTAAAACAGGCAATATTGGCATTTCCCATATTCTCACCGTTTGTGCAGAAATCTCTGACAGCGAGATTTAAACTCCGGGATGCAAAATTAAGGATTAAGGGGCTTACAAGAAGCCTATCAACCTCCTTACCCTGAAGAATCGCCAGCATTCGCTCTTTGGGTGTTATTTCATCTCCGGACTGCATCGCACGCCCTCCCGCTTTCTTCTCACGCTTACCAGTTCAGAGGTTTTCAATATCAGCGGTACGTGAATCTCCTGAAACAAACTCTTTGCGACTTTGACCGCCTCGGCTGCATTTTTGGCATAACCATCAGCGCCAATATTTTTTGCAAATCCAGGTGATATCGGCCCGCCGCCTACCATTACCCTGGAAGCTATACCAGCCTTTTTCAGGTCTTCAATGATCACCTGCATGCCATCCATCGTTGTGGTCATGAGGGTAGAAAGGCAAACGAGATCGGCTTTTAACTCACCGGCAGTATCAACAAACTTCGCATGAGGAACATTCCTGCCAAGATCGTGCATTTCGAATCCGGCATTGTCCAACATTATTTTTACCAGATTTTTCCCAATATCATGGGTATCGCCTTTAACGACACCAATAACTATCTTTTTTTTGTTCCATGTCGTTTCCTTTGGCAGGTAAGGTCTGAGTGCCTCGATTCCTGCATACATGGCATCTGCACAAAGAAGTATTTCCGGAACGAAGTATTCCTCGTTTTCGAATAATTCGTTGACCTTATCCATTCCCTTTGCAAGACCTTCGATAATTGCCTCATAGGGGTCGACATTGTGCTGTATTACTGCAGCCGCTGCTTCGGCAGCACGTGTGGCATCCATATCAATAACAGACTGGGCTAAACGATATAAAATATCTGACTTTTCCATGTAAAAGACACCTCCGTGTTGTTAAGTTTTAGAAAAGTAATAGTTCATCTCACCGCGAAAAGTTCAGTGATTGTATGACAACCCCCTTCGTCCCCCTTTGTTAAGGGGGATTGGGGGGTTGTAATTCTGAGTTCTTCATAGTCTGGTAAACTATTACGAGAAATAAAATTATCCAATAAACTATTGGAGGGATGGCGGTGTCTTTTCCGGATGAGAGAAAAACAGGTATGGATAAAGGTTTGGTTTCAGGTGAACAAGCGGATAAACTGCGTAATAAAACTCATGCAAAGCGAAGGACAACGTTAGGGCAAGCATTTCAAGAGTCCGTACTCTATCCAGAAAACCGGGAAATGGCACCGCCATCTCAGTATGGATGCTCAGCCATAGCTGAGTACTATGTATTTTTCCGGATTCATAGATTGGCCTCCTGAAAATGTGATAGAAATTATAGTCAACGATACAAGTTGGTCCCCCTTACCAAAGGGGGAAACAGGGGGTTGTTTTTTCCCTGTATGATTATACAAATATGTTGATATTTGTCCATCTCAAAAAGTTAGTTCTCAATACTATCCTGACATTTCAACGTGGAATTACGGTGGGAATTTATCCATGGTTATGATTATTATGATATGCGTTATTTATTTTGCATTCACACCCAAATTGAATTACCGTATGCCCAATCTTGAATTTTTCGCCCAGGATGCGGTTGATTTCTTTGGAAAGCCTGGTGGTTTCACTGATGAGCATATCCTTTGTATCAATGTGGCCGCTCATGGCATACATGCCGGAGGTAATCGTCCAGATATGAATGTCATGCGCATCGTCAATCCCCGGAATCTGTTTGAGACTCTCAATAACTCTGTCAATATTGATTTCCTTCGGCGTCGCTTCCAACAGCACATCCACGGATTCCATCACCAATTTATAAGACCATATGAGGATGAGTACACATATCATGACGCTGATGACGGGGTCAACAATAAACCAGTCGGTATAATAAATGATGCCTGCCCCGATTATGACGCCCACGGAGGAAAGGGTGTCGCCCAGCATATGGAGAAATGCAGCCCTGACGTTCAAGCTGTGTCCGTGTTCGTGGCTATTCCCTTTCAAGATGTAGGCACATGAAACATTGGCTACTAATCCCACCATGGCCACAATAAACATCTTGCCGCTGGAGATGGTTTCGGGGTGCATAAAGCGTTGATAAGCCTCGTAAAATATCCACGCAGAAATCATAAAAAGGGTTATGCCATTAAACAATGCTGCCAATATTTCTAAGCGGTAGAAACCATACGTCTTTTTTTCGGTTGGCGGCTTTGAGGCAAAGAATAACGCAAACAAACTCACCAGCAGGGCAAACAGATGGGTGAGCATGTGGCCTGCATCGCTAATGAGGGCAAGGCTATTGGTGATGATTCCCCCGATAACTTCGACGATAAAAACACCGCCTGTTATAGCGCTCGTCAGGATCAGCCTTTTCCGTTCATGCGCTCTGTACTCATGTTTGTGGCCATGCTCATCTTCGATATGGTAATAGTCTATGCTATGAATGTGTTCGATTGTTTCTCTCCGGTTAAATTAGGCTGTCATAAACAGCGCTTGCAGGGGTTGAAAATTTTCAACCCCTGCATTGAATTTCATAAAAAGAAAATTATAAACCTCCGAAGGGATTAAAACAAACTTTTTTTGCTCTGTTATTTTATTGACAGGGGTGAATGAATTTGTTAAAGAGTTCTCAGTTTATATGTAATTGTAATAACCTTTTGAATAGTACCATAAAGAGACAGTGGAGGTAATGACTAATATGTTTAATTTTAAAAACAAAATTTTTCGCGCTTATGTATTGTGGTTTCTTGGGGTTTTCATTTTTACCCTGGTTCTGAGCGCACATGCCGGCAATGAAGAAATTGATTCCCTATTTACTCCCGTTACGTCCACAAATTTTGCACCTGATGATGCGGCGATTGGCGTGGCGATCCCCGGCAGTCAGATGGATGTTATTATTAACCTTACCCCTTTGAAGTCCGAAAGTAAAACATATGAAAAAGTGCGTATGGATTTCCTGGATCATAGTGTCGTAGTCAGGCGTACGAAATTTCTTCCGGGATTAAAGGGAAGCGTTACATGGATTGGAAAGCCGGAAAATCTGGACGGATCAATCGTTATGTCGGTTTGTGGCAATGTCCTTTTTGGCCGGATTGAACTCAGAGACGAGGTTTACAAAATAGAACCGGTAAAAAACACGAACACTCACCGAATTTTTAAGCTTGATCCCGACAAAGCCGCTCCCATTGATGACGGAGGCGCTGTCCCGCCTTATGGCATATTACCTGACGAAGAGAGCAAGGACATTCCCCCTTCTGCGAAGACAGATGACGGCTCGGTTTTTGACGTGCTCGTCCTGTATACCAACGGTTTTGCAGAGCAGTATCAGGGTGACGAACTTATCGCCCAGATCAGTTACCTGGCAGGTGTGGCAAACACTTCTTACACAAACAGCGAAGTCGACCTTACTGCGCGGGTTGTTGGACTGCGGGAGGTTGATTATACCGACGGCGGAAAAGAGGGGGATGCCCTTAATGACCTGACAAACGGGAAAGGTGTTTTTTCCAAGGTGGCCGCTTTACGGAATCAACTGGGTGCAGACCTGGTCGTCCTGTTGAGGGTTTTCAAGGACGATAATGACGCCTGTGGTCAGGGATGGCAGATGACATCGCTGAACAGTTCTTTTGAAAAGTGGGCATTTTCGGTAGTTCAGGTGGGCAGGATTACCCAGGGAAGTAGCATATCGTACTGTACAGATCAAACCCTGGCACACGAAATGGGACACAATATGGGCTGTGATCATGAACCCGCATATGCAATTGGTGCAGTATTCAAATATTCATACGGATACTGTTTTTATCCTTACAAATCAGTCATGGCTTATTGCACCAGCGCTGAAACGAGGGTCAGCTATTTTTCAAATCCCGATGTTACCTATGACGGCATTGCTACCGGCGCGGAGGACGCCAATAACGCCCGATCAATAAACAAGGTTAAGCAAACCATCGCACAATTCCGTGATTCAAAATGCCTGGGAGCAATGACCGTATCTTCAAACAGTCTTTTGCTCACTAGAGAAGAGAGCAGCGAAGTAACGGTAACGGTTACCGGCGAGTACGATTATCCGGCCGAAGGTGAAACGGTTACTGCAAAGCTTAATGCAGCCGGGAAAAAGTTTGTATCAGTTTCACCGTCGAGTAATGCTACTGACTCCAGTGGTCAGACCACATTTACAATAACTGCCGGGAAAAAGGCAGGAAAGGCAAAGGTCACTTTTAAGTCGGGTTGCCTGAAAAAGTCAATAACCGTAAAGGTCAGATAAAGATTAATTTACTACGGGCACTCATGAAACTCCACGGAGAGATTTTATAATCTGGGCGCAAAATGCAGGCAAATCATAAGGGTTGCGTGAGGTAATCAGATTGCCGTCAACAACGACTTCCCTGTCTAAATACTCTGCGCCTGCATTTATTACATCGTCTTTTATTGCATGAAAACAGGTCGCCTTTTTCCCTTTTAATATACCAGCCGAGACTAACACCCACCCGGCATGGCAAATTGCAGCGACAAGTTTCCCCTGGCTGTGCATGCTCTTAACAAAGGTATTTACTTCAGTAAATCGTCTCAAAAGATCGGGGGCATAACCACCGGGAATAATAACAGCGTCGAATTCCCCAGTGCTTGCGTTTTTCACTGAAAGTTCCTCAAATGCCGGGTACCCTTCCTTGCTTTTGTATTCCTTCTTTGAGCCGGTGCCCACAAGTACCGTTTCAATGCCTTCTTCACGCAAACGTAAGTATGGATACCATACTTCTAAGACCTGATACTGGTCTTCAATAAGCACTGCTACTTTCATAGTATTTGCCTCCTTTTACTTGCAATTTGTAAGGATTAATATAGTAGGTTTGGTTTTATAAAACAAAACCAAACGACTTTTTGTGTTGTGCAAAGAATTTTTCAAAAAACTAAATTGTTACGGATTCCTAAACACTGAAATAAGGATAGTAGCCATCGTGTCTATATTTGTATCTCCTCCATCATTTCAGGTACATAAGCATCGAGGTTCAATTGTTCTCGAATGGTCACGGCAAAGCCCAGGGCGGTTTCTTCTTCGCCGTGCATCACGAAAACACGCTGGGGCTTTTTTTTGAATTTGCCTAGCCAGTCCAGCAATTCATCGCGGTCGGCGTGGGCTGAAAGGCCGCCGATAGTGTAAATCCTGGCATTCACGGCGATCTCTTCACCAAATATCCTTACCTCTTTAGCTCCCTCAACGATACGACGTCCTAAAGTGCCTTGTGCCTGGAATCCCACAAAGATGACACTGCATTCCGAACGCCAGAGGTTATGCTTTAAATGATGCCTAATGCGACCCGCTTCGCACATCCCGCTTGCAGACATGATAATAGCCGCACCCTTAATCCTGTTGATTGCCATCGAATCTTCAACCGATTCTGTAAACTTCAGGGTAAGCGTGCTCCTGGGAAATTGTCCGGTTTTCATGAGTTCCAGGGTTTCTTTATCAAGGCATTCAGGATGTTTTAACGTAATGCGGGTAGCCTGCAGGGCCATGGGGCTGTCAACAAAGACCTGAAGATGATTTAATCTCCCCTGCCTGGATAATTGATTCAGGATATACAAAATATCCTGCGTCCGTCCCACAGCAAAGGCAGGGATAATCACATTGCCTCCTTTTGTTAAAGACTCTGCTACCGCGTTGGCAAATTCATCGATAGTTTCCGTCACTCCCTTGTGCTTCCGGTTACCGTACGTTGACTCGATAAATACAAAATCTCCTTCATCGATAGGTGTTGAGTCTTTGATCAAGGGTAGATTTTTCTGCCCGAGATCGCCGGAGAAGACCAGCTTCTTTTCGTTCGTATCGTCCTTTGCCCATAACTCAACAATAGCCGAACCCAGGATATGGCCGGCATCCTGAAACCTAACCCGGATTCCGTTTCCCAAATCTATAATTTTGTTATAAACGACTCCCTGAAAATACGCCAGGCTATTAACAGCCTCCTGAATGGTATACAATGGTTTCACAGGCGGTTTGCCGCCTCTTAATCGCCTCTTATTCTCCCATTCTGCATCCCGTTCGTGGATGTGGGCTGAATCAAGCAGCATAACACCACACAGGTCAACGGTAGCGCCTGTGGCAAGTATCTTGCCAGTAAAGCCCTCCTTTACGAGTTTTGGAATGAGCCCTGAATGGTCTATATGGGCGTGGGTTAATACGAGATATTGAATTTCTGATGAACGGAAAGGAAATTGTTCCACATTCCTTTTTTCATTGTCTTTTGTGCCTTGAAAGGTGCCACAATCGACAAGGATATTTGCCTGTTTTGTTTGGATATGGTAACAGGAACCGGTGACAGTTCTTGCCGCACCAATACACGTAATTTTCATTTTTGGTACTAATGTAGTTCTTTGAAAAAGTCTGCCGTACGCTTTGAATGAGTGTTGCGCAGACCCACCCCTGGGTCCCCTCCCGGGAGGGGAATCCTCTCGATGGTTCAATCGTCCACGATTGAACCTAAACGTTTGTATTTTACACGCATATCATTTTTATGTAAAACCAAAACTGGCGTTTTCATCTTCGTCCGTGTTTTCTTCCTTGACTCTTATGCTCATTTTCATATAATGAATTTTTCTTTGTATCCGTTTAGTCTGTAATAAGGAATAATACTATCATGAAAAAGAACTATTTATATACACCGGGCCCAACTATGGTGCCACCCGAGGTCACACTGGCCGAGGCACAGCCAATGATCCACCACAGGACGCCACAGTTCTCTCAAATCTTTTACGAAATGAGCGAGGACTTAAAATATCTGTTTCAGACAAAGACAGGCGAGGTCTTTACCCTCATGTCATCCGGAACCGGGGCTATGGAGGCATGCGTTGCAAATGTGCTGTCTAAAGGGAACAAGGCCCTCGTTGTTATCAGCGGAAAATTTGGTGAACGCTGGGCAGAGTTATGTAAGTGTTTTGGCATTGAAACCATCACCATCGACGTTGAGAATGGCAAGGCGGTAAATCCAGCAGACATCGAAGCTGCGCTCAAAAAGACGCCTGGAATTAATGTGGTATTTACCACTCAATGCGAAACCTCAACGGGTGTGGTGCACGACATAAAGTCCATTTCCCCCATCGTAAAGAAACACGGCGCATTACTGGTCGTTGATGCGATAACAGGCATTGGCGTTCATCCATTACTAATGGACGAATGGAATATCGACGTAGCCATCACCGGATCCCAGAAAGGGTGCATGATGCCGCCAGGTCTGGCCTTTGTTTGTGTGAACAGCAGCGCCTGGAGTGTCATCGAAAAGACTGATTTACCCAGATATTACTGGGATTTCAGAAAGATGCGCAAAGAATTAAAGGATAAAACAACTCCGTTTACTCCCGCCGTCTCACTGGCTATGGCTATGAAGGCAGCCCTGGATATGATCAAAAAGGAAGGGATTGAGAATGTGTGGAGGCGACACGCCCGCCTTGCCCATGCAACGAGGGAAAGCGCAAAGGCGCTGGGATTGGAGCTCTTTGCCGGTGAAAACTCAAGCAACGTTTTAACCGCAATAAAAGCGCCGAAAGGGGTGGATGTAGATAAGATTATCAAAAAGCTGCGCGATGAAACAGGGGTGACATTTACGGGCGGTCAGGACGAATTAAAAGGAAAGATTATCAGGATCGGTCACATGGGTTACGTGAACGACTTCGATATTATCGTCGCCATTGCCGCCCTTGAAAAGGGACTATACGAGGCCGGTTATCCTGTGGAATTAGGCAAAGGGCTTTCTACCGCACAATCATCGTTAGTTAGCAAAAAATAACAGTCAGATTGGTGGATTCGCTTCGCTTAATCCACCCTACACAACTGAAGTGTCGTGTCGCAAGTCTTCAGGTTTTACAAACGAAGGAGGGCGAGGGAACATTCCATCCATTGCCTGTCCTGAGCGAACGAAATAGGGGTAGGAAAGGCTTTCGCCTCTCCCCCCTCCGAACCGTACAGGCGGGTCTCCCGCATACGGCTCTCCAGTCAGTGGTTACCCCTGCGGGATTGACTGACTAATGCTTGGGCTGTGGTTAACGTGAACAACCCAAGATTAGCAAAGTATGCATTTGGCCATCTCTGGTGGTCTGCACCTCGGCCTCTTCCTTTACCTCCCCGACGTTTTCTCA
>VGXX01000094.1 GCA_016873155.1 Planctomycetota bacterium
CCGGTTAACCGAAATAGCATCTTGGGTCTTTTAGAAATCTTTTTAAATCGTAGCATACTTTTCCTCCTTTATGTAATAGTATGCCATAACCATTTTAATTATGCAATAGCTCTAATAATCTATGACAACTAAATTTAAGGGCAATTTTTCAGCAACTGCAATTGGCAGTCTTCCCCACAAAAACGTTGAAACGGCTTGCGATATCATGTTCAAGTCACTCCCGGAAATCCCCTGCTGGCCGCAGTTGCCTAAAATCACTCCAAAAGAAGACATGTGCATCCAGTACACAGAAGGGCTTCCCTGCTCTGTAATAAGCAGTGACGGAAGAACATTAACCATCGATGATGGACACGACACGTCAACCGCACTGGCAACCTTCTATGATACATATTTGCAAAATGACCCTGATTTGTTTCAAATAAGCCGTGATTGCGCAATCGGGTTTTACACAATGCTCGAATATCTTAATAAATCCCCCAAAGACGCCATTCGCGCGCTCAAAGGACATGTCGTCGGTCCCATCACACTTGCAGGTTCTATAAAAATGGCAAGTGGCATTACTGCGCTCTACAGCGAAGAATTTTTCGATGTCGTTATCAAATTGATGTCCATGAAGGCATACTGGCAGTTTACGAAGTTATCTCAATACGGCCTGCCTGTCATCATCTTCGCAGACGAGCCTTACCTTACCAGCTTCGGTTCGGCATTCATGAACATCAGCCGTGAAAGGGCAATCAGCGCACTCAACGAGGTGTATGAGGCTGTTCAGTCCCATGGAGGATTAACGGGAACACACTGCTGCGGCAACACGGACTGGGCAATGCTTATGGATTCAAAAGTAGACATCGTCAGTTTCGACGCTTACGAGTTTATGGACAAGTACTTAATGTATTGGCGTGAGATAAAGGTATTTCTCGACAGAGGAGGCTATCTCGCATGGGGCATCGTACCAACTTCCCCGAAAATAACCAGCGTTTCTTCAAATGATCTGGTAAAAAAGCTTGAAGAAGGTGTCCAGTTTCTTGTTAATAAGGGGTTATCAAAAACATTGATTAAAGAAAGGTCTATCATAACCCCCAGTTGCGGCGCAGGGACATTGACGATTGAGGAGGCAGAGAGGGTAATGACATTAACACATGAAGTTTCTGCAGTGATGAAAAATAAAAGTGTATAATAGGGCTGATGTTAATATGCAGCTTAACACGGATTCTTAATAAAAAAGTTTTTAATTCGGAATTCAAATGGAAAAAACATCAAATTGTATAGCGTCGTCAATGGTCTGTTTGCTATTTGCCGGTATAATTCCTTTCGTCTTGGGTTGTGAGAATCCCCGTATTAAGAAGGCTGGCGAAAAGATTACGGAATCTTCAGCAAAGACCGGTGAGGCTGTCAAAGAACTTGGCCAAAATGTTTCGGAAGAAACAAGGGTAATTTTAGAAGAAATAAAAAAAGGCGCCAACGTAGTAGTCACAGAAATAAAAGAAGGAGGTATCCTTGTTTCTAAAAAAGGAGAGGTATTGCTCGATAGAACCAAGGAGGAATTTTCTGAGGTATCCATCACGGCCAAGATCATGGCCAAATATGCCAAAAGCCCAAAGGTTTCCGCACTTCATATACATGTGACGACGGTAAAAGATCAAGTCATCCTTGCAGGTTCGGTGCACTGCAAGGAAGAGATTATAGAGGCAATCAACCTTGCCATGAGTGTGGAAGGCGTAGAAAATGTAACTTCTTTATTGGAAATAAGAAAATGACGACACAAAGTTCCCTGAATATCACTTACGAGAAACTCCCGCTGGTCGACCTCACTGCGCCAAAGGTGATGAGTCGCAGAAATAGGGCTGAAAATAGCTCCACACAGGAGCACATTTCACAGGATGCAGAAGATGCTAAATTAATTCTTAGATACGCAGGTTTGGAGGAAAATTTGACTCCAAAAAGTATCATGGAAGCCGACGAAAAATATATGATTGAAACACAGCCTGCTAATCCGGCAACCAGTTCATCCGCTTCTTCAAACATTGAAATGCGGCGGAAAGGTACTCGAAAACCACACTATACCCGTCTTTTAGCGCTTGACAATGGACTGATATTCCAAGCTGCCTGTTGTTTGCCCTTAAAGGTAATTGCTGCGAGTCTGGACGGAGAGACTGTTTCCGGAAGGGTTTTATTCAATAGCCATTCAGAAGAATGCGGGGGAAAATTGGTCTATGAGTTTCAGGGTAAGGGTACAGAGATGATTGTGGACATAAAGCGTGGAGAAAGTACGAGGGCACAGCGCCTTATTTTCCGGGGAATAGCATATAAAAAAAATCCCTGAGGATTTATCGTCCTCAGGGATTTTTTCATCGTTCAGATATCAAGAAAGTCTTAAATCCACTCTTCGGATAAGATATTGCCTTCCAGACCGACGACGATCTGTTTGACCGGTATCTTACGGGACGCCTTTTCAGCGCCGTCTTTAGCAATTTGCGCCAGACCAAAACAGCAAGGCACCTGCATTATCATAACAGATAAGGTGTTGATCTTTGCGTCATCAATTAATGCCTTTATCTTCTCAACGTAAACTTCCTGGTCCGAATCTAATTTTGGACAGGCAATCGCAATGCTCTTTCCTTTGAGATAATCCTTATGGAACTCTCCAAAGGCAAAAGCCGTGCAGTCTGCCGCCAGCAATATGTCTTTTCCCTGGAAATAAGGCGCCATGGGAGAAACAAGATGCAACTGTATTGGCCACTGTCTCAGTTGAGATGGGCGTTTTCCTGTCTCACTGCCTTCTTGATTTGTCTTTTCACTAAAATCAATCGTTTTTGATCCTGGGCATCCACTCATTTTGTTACCTCCTGTAAAAATTTTTCCTCTAATCCAACAATAAATCTTTCGTATTTTTTCGGCAGTTCATCTCCTACCGAGGCGTCTGCTTCGTTACATTTACGGAACATTTCACCGACTTGCGTTGTTGATAACTGGCGATCAATCCACGGATAAAGGATTTCGTCTTCTTTCTTGATATGTTGCGTCAATAAATCACGGTACGCAAGCAGATTTTCCTTAACCTGAGTTTTATTATTTTTCTCTGCGCCCTCGACGGCCTGTCTCACATATCCCCTTCCGATATCATGGTCTTTGTACATGACCTGAATAATTTCTGCCTTCTCGTCAACGTACTTGAACAATATATCTTCTTCCTTCATATGATGATATTTGTCGGCATACGTACGAATAAAATCCACACACCCCAAAATCAGATTTTTATCTACCTTCAAGCTGCTTTCGGTAAATTCTGCAATCGAAGGAATTAACGCTAAAAGGCGTTTGATCAGTACGTGCTCGTCGACAAGCTTTTTGACAGGTGGTGAATAGGTAATTAATTTAGGAGCCGCCTTCTTGGTCATATCCACCACAGGTTCTGATATCTTCCTATCCGGATAAATAGCCTTTTCTATCCTATACATCAACGTTGCTTCTTTTTGGGGATCAAGGTTGTGTATCCCAACAACGTCCTTGAGAAGACAGCTTCCGACAGAACAGGGGGCACAACCAATGCCGTATTCCTCAAGAACACGACCAACTTCCGGGTAGGCGGTAATAAGTTCTTTTATTTCTCTATTTAATACTTTCTGCAATAAAATCCTCCTTTTAAATACAGTGTTAATAGTAACTAAATTAAAATCATATCTAATGCAAAATTATAGCGGATAAATATATTTTCTGTCAAGCAATCGTCAAAAATATTTTTCGTTATTTTAACACTTCTTTCTACAGTTAACATTACCTTCATGTTTTAGTTTGCATTCCCATTCCTGTCCTTTGTTAAAGTAGCACCGTACACCGTTCCGTTATTCCCATTTGCGCTCTCATCATCGGTATAGCCATTGAATGGATAATGTGCAATCAAACCTGTGGTTAAATCAGCAAAACCATTTACTGCCAGTCCAAAATTACAAAAAATAACATTAGAAGGCCCATTGTTTTAAATTGAAATAGGTTTGTAGTTTTTTCAGATTTGATAATTTGAAGAGGAAGATTCTATATGTAGGGATTTGTATTACAGTAAACAGTGTTGTTTTATCAATAACGCAAGGTGGAATTAAAAGGTTTTGAGATTAGTATATATTCCCAGTATAACGCCAGCCTTAACCATCGGGGCCACAGACGCCAGAAAGAAAAACGAAAGAGCGTTATTCCCCGTCTGGTTGGAGGCATTGTTACACATTTCGATTTTATTCTCTCTTTTTGTGTATATAGGCCTTTGATGGTCTATACCTGCCAGAATCTTCTAAGTTTCTTAATAAGCAGCTGATATGCTGCTCAATAGTAATTGAATCACCGAGACTACCATCTTCCTTGACATTGAAGATAAAACCTATAGTGTCTTCCTTTTGTACTTTGCAAACATCATAATTGCCCATGTTGTTGAGTTCAACATTCTCTAGTTCATAAAAATGCCATTCTTCATTCGGCCGTCGCGAAAAACTTTTATCGGCACCCTTCTTTGACGCAAAAATAGGCTCCACTAATGACCTATCGCAATTTACTACTGGAAACACAATCATTCTTGCTTTGGCAACTTCTGTAGCACAGCGTTTTGCAAGAGCTACTGGCTTACCAAATACAGAGCAGTTATACATTTTAGGTGTACCAACATAGCCAACAGTAACGACGCCACTAGAGATACCGATATGAGGAGAAAACCCCCATTCATCATACTCAATAAAACCTTTTGCCACTGTTAGAGCGTCTGCAAAGTGGTTAACTGAACCAAATTCATTAGAAAATATTATCATTATTTCATCGCCAATATATTTGTCTATGATGCAGGGAACATTTTGTAGTGCTTCCCCACTGATCCATGAAAAAAAATGATTTACAAAAAACATTGTAGCGGTTGAGGAAAGGTTTATCGTTCTCTTAGAGAAGCCAGAAATGTCAGCGAAAAGTATTGATGCGTCAATTTCACAACCCTTCACTGGATAGTCACCCCCCCACCCATCTGTAGCAATGTAATCGATTGATAGTTCTTTAGAAATCAGAAAGTCTTCCAGAGACTTGTAAACGTATTTAACTTTATCCATTGTTATATATTCCCCCTGCTATCAATTACGAGTTTATTGCATTTTCTTCCATTTCATATGTATAACGACTAAACTCACCAGCGGCTACGGAGCGCAGCGGAATAGCCGTCTGGTGCAGCGCCTTGTTAGGCTCGCGTATTTCCGTGTTTGTAAAGATACCAGGATGCAATGCTGCGGTATGGCTCCCATTTCCGAGCAATCTTTTGTGCTCCGTCAAGATCGTTGACATCCAACCTGTAAATTGATGCCATGGTTTTTCTAAGAGCAATATCATGAACTGGAAACACGTTTAGCCTTGCGAGGCCAAAAAGCAAGTACATGTCAACTGTCCAGTCACCAATTCCTTTTACTTCCTTAAGCATGAGCCGAATTGTGGTATCGTCCTCCTCGTGCAACTTGGAAAGATTCAATTGCTTGGTTTCAATTTTTTGTGCCAAATCAATAATGTAATCATATTTCCGTTGTGAGATACCACTGTCGAGTACATTTTGCACTGGCAGAGATAGCATCTGTTTTGGAGTGGGTTGCCCAGAGGTGAACAGATTGCGAAATCGCCTGATAATGGTATCAGCGGTATTCTTTGAAAGTTGTTGTCCGATAATGGCGTCTACTAGAAATTCGAAGCCAGCATGGCGACAAACTAAAGCACACGGACCTACTGAATCGATCACCTTGGCAAGTTTATTGTCTCGACTATGGAGTTGATAACATGCATCTGCGAAATTAATAGGCTCTGATACAATGAACTTTAATGATGTATGCCGTGTGTGGTCTTGAGTGTTTTTTCCCTGCCATGCTGCCACAATAGAAAACATTTCTGCCGGAGCGTTCTTGTCTAAAAATATTCTAACTTTCGTAATAGGAGTGTGCTTTGTATTCTTTATGGTAGTATGAGACGATGCGCTTTCATCAAGGGTATCGAATAATGTCGATTGTCGAGGCTTGGGCTGTATCTGCACTTTACGGTTCTGGACATAATCACCCATAGGCAAAAGGCCATTTTGAAATCGCTTAAGTATAGCTGATAGTGCTTCCTGGCTATTGTCAATGCCAATCCAATGCCTTTGCATTTCGTCTGCAACTGCCAAAGTCGTTCCTGAACCAGCGTAACAATCGAACACCAAATCACCGGGGTTTGACGATGCCCCTATGATGCGACGAAGCAGATCAGGGTTCTTCTCAGTAGGGTACCCAGTTATTTTTATATTTTGATTATGGGCATCCTTGAAATCTAACCAAATATCTTGAACTCCAACCCCGGCATGTTTGTCGAGATAGACCTTCCTTCGAGGATTGCCATTCTTAGACCAAAAAATATCTCCACGCGCATCCATTTCATCAAGGGTCGCTGGAGTGTACTGCCAATGTTTGCCAAGGGGGGGGAGCATACCGCGCCATGTGCCTCCAGTTGCTCCGTTTCGCACTCCTGGTGCATGCACTGGTACTTTCATATAGCGGCGTCCAGTTTCAGGTTCCGTGTAATGATATTCCTTTGTACTCTCCTCTGATAGGGATTCGACTGGACGGTTCCAAATGTAATTATCGGTTTTCGTATAAAAAAGAATGTAATCTGCTATATTACCATAGGTTTTTCGTGTATAGTTTTTGGGGTTGCATTTCTTTCGTACTATAAGGTTTCGGTAGTTGGAAGGACCGAAGACCTCATCCATTACAAGTTTCATTTCGAAAATCATGTTTTCGTCGAGATGAAGACAAATCGAACCTTTCTCTGAGAGTAGTTCTCGTAAAAGAATAAGACGCTCTCTTAAATGTTCAACATATTTAGCACCGGATAAATGATCATCGTATGCTTTTTCTTGGGTTCTGGAGAGGAATGTCCCTTGTGTGGCAAACGGAGGATCAATGTAAACCAAAGTAACCTTGCCAACCACACCGTTGTCCAAAAGCAGTGATCTCAGGCATTTTAAATTATCACTAAAATACAGCCGGTTACTAAAAGGGCCACAGTTGATTTCCTCGAAAACTCCGCATTCACCATCGATAATAGCAGATGGTGCTTTTTTGTCTTTGTATGTGATATAGATCGGTTGTGACCGACCATTGCCGTTTTTGTTTGGTACTCCTGTAGCCATTCCTAACTTTCCTTGGATAGAAGCCATTTAATAGTAATACGTTCCGAAAACATCCTGAGCGTCACTACCTTTACCAAGCCAGACCATTTGTTTTCTAAATACTCATAGTCTCGCCACATCGAGCCAAGAAGCAATCCTGGCCCATCATTCAAGAAAATCACTTTCAAGGGCATATTCTTTTTCTTGGCATAGTTGAGTACCTCGCTGGCACAGTCGCGGTACTGTCCCGTTCTATCATCTTCTTGCGCACCACCACGATCTGAGTCATATCTTGCCAGCCCGACTGCCACAGGAGTTCCTTTATGGAGAAGAACAAAATCAACCGGACGATCTGGTTTTGGATAGTCCTCAAATAGTTCACCAAGTATGACATCTTTGCCTGCACGTTCTGGCCCAATAATATCAAGCTCCTTGAAACGTTCCCGTATAATAGTAAAAAGCCTCTCTGTCAGATCGTAGCCTTTTTGGCCTCTGTCTTTGTACTCCCAAAGCACTGCACACAAGGCCTCGTCCGGCATAGGGCGGTCTTGGAATTTGGCTTGCACCTCTGTGATTTTTCGAAAACCCTTTCCAAAACGGTCGCAGATGCTGGCCGCAGCACTCTTTTTTTTCAACATCTCAACAGGTGTTTCGGGACTCACGTACTTCCGAAAGACGCGACATAATTGGATTCTCATCCATTGCGGCGTTGTCTCCGCAATTGCCATAAACAAATCAGTTGATGAGTGAGCGCTCTTGAGTAATTGCCCAAATGTCACAAGCACAGGCTTGTATAACTCACAAGCAAGGGGGAGGACATCGGGATAATATTCGCCTGTTGAAAGAGTGATCCAAAGATGCCCTTTATTCTTGTAATCACCAAACGATTTATCTTTTTTTGAAATCATTTTTTAACCTTTATTGTTTTGAGCCTAACAATGATTATACAGTCTGTATAATCCGGCTTACAACCCATCGACCGGGCTTCGGACACTGCGACCTCCTTTGCTCAAGACATGGGTGTAGATCACGTCGTGCCGACGTCTTTGGCGAAGACAATCAGAGATTGTTATTTACCGTTTTGCAATGTCAAGCTTATTTTACATGGAGAGATGATAGGAAATTGTTTTTTCTTTAAAAAAAATGATAATACAAAAATGAAGAAGAATTCACACTTTTTTTGGTTTTTCTGGAGAAAGAACAATGGCAAATCTTTCCAGGTTATCTGAGAATAGGTGTTTTAGCAAATTCTTGTGTCATAACAAGAAAATATTTTCTGTAAAGAAATTAACGCTTCAACAGGTAGTAGAGTCTGCCATAGGCATTTAACTCGCCCGCTTCGTGCATGGGCTGGTCGCCTATTCCAAAATATATATCGGCTCTGGCTGGAGTTTGAATCGCGCTTCCCGTGTCCTGGTCTAGAGCAAAGAAAGATTTTTCACCCTTTCCTTTGTTCTGAAACCACCCCCATTTTCTTGCTTTCTTCGGTTCTATGACAGCGAATGCCAATCCTCCCGCCGGAAAGACCTTTTTATCTGTAGCAATACTCCTCATAGGGGTTACCGGCACACCAATCGACCCGTAAGGGATCGCATGATTTACCCTCTTGAAAAAGATATAGCGGTCGTTTCTCTTCAGGTACGAATCCAATTCAGAGGGATGCTGGTCGAAATAACTTATCAGCGTTGAAAGGGTCAAATCCTCTTCCGGGATCTTTCCGTCCATAACCAGGAGACGACCCATACTGGTGTAAGTATGGCCTGAATCGGCGTCATAACCAACATACACCTTTTCTCCGGACGGGAGATTGATTTGCCCTGACCCCTGAACGTGAATGAGATATGCGTCCAGTTTTGACTTCAGGTAGACAATTTCATTTCCTTTCAGGAGATTGCGTTCTTCAATTTCACGCCGCGTATTGTAAGGTTTTTTAAAGTTGGCGGGTTTTTTATAGAGCGGGTAACGAAATGTTGCTGTTGGTGTAAGGCTCCCGTCATAAATAGGCGTTCCGTAACCCGTAAAATGCACCTGGCCTTCGTATGCTTTCCCGATAGCCTGAAAGACCCTGAAGTCTCTGACAATAAATTCATTAAGTTCTTCTGCGCTGTTACAACGAAGAAATCCTTCGCGAAATACTTTTAAGGTGTTTTCCAAATTTTGATGTGAAAAGCCTGCCATGCGAAACCCGTGCGGGTTTGTCTTGACCCGTTTGAAATATTCCAGGCTGTAATCTATCGAACGCAAAAGGGTATCCCTGCTGTAATCGTCCTCGAACATGGGAAGTTGTTTGGGGTCTGTAATTTCCACCAGGGTATCACCGGATTCTCTGGGCACAAGAAGCGGCCTTTTCTTAAACATGGCACAACCTGACTCAAGGATAACGGACAAAAATACAAATAACAACAACCCCTTAACAATACTATTTTTTGATTTCATAAGTACGTTTTCCTTTAAATGAAAGAGGCAACCGATGGGATTTAAGGTTCTCTATGGATTCTATATTCTGCAAAATAATGCTTATAACAGGCAGTATTTTATACTTCTCGTGTTGGAGAATCAAAGGAAAAAAATTGAGACAGGCATGGCGCTGTGTAGTGATAAAAAAATTTTCATTGACAAACATTAAGTATCTTAAGTAGAATCAGCCCAACTTTTCAGGATAACAATTGCTCTTTTTATTGATAAATCAATTACAGGTAATTCTCCCGCAAATATGTTGGGAGTAAAAGGGAATCCATATCTCGTTTGACTAAACGTGATGAGGAGCGGACCCGCCGCTGTAACCGGGAACGAACGTCACAATACCACTGTCCTGCTTTAATAGGATGGGAAGGAGTGATCAGTAGGACGATCCGGGAGCCAGAAGACCTGCCTGTAATTGCTTCACGGAGTCTTCGATGGTAAAGAAGGTGAAGGTTTACATATAAATATATGTAAGGGCAGGTTTGAAACCTGCCCCTACCAAAAAATATAAAACCCATATCTTCCATTTCGAGGATATGGGTTTTTTTGTTTTTGAGAAAGGCAATAAATGTCAAGAACCGTAACGGTATTCGCTATAATTTTTTTCCTGTTGTTTATTTCATCTGAGAATGCAGTATACGCCATGCATATCACGGAAGGAATTTTACCTCCAAAGTGGGTAATCACGTGGTTTGCCGTCGCAATGCCTTTCGTAGGGATTGGTATTTATCATATCAAACGAAAGAAAAGACAGATGCCGGTGTACTTGCCTTTAGTGGGAACTTTAGGGGCGGCTGTATTTGTATTTTCCTGTTTCCCTATCCCGGTTATTGCATTGAATGGAATGGCTACATCTCACCCCTGTGGGACTGGTATGAGCGCCGTGTTGTTAGGGCCTTTTGTGAGCGTGCTGGTAGCAGCCATCGCATTACTTATTCAGGCATTATTCCTTGCCCACGGCGGATTAACCACACTTGGCGGAAATATATTTTCCATGGGCATCCTGGGTTCGTTTTCGGGTTATTTTGCATTTAAAATAGCACAACGATGCAGGCTGAGTTTGTTTTGGTGTGGATTTCTGGCCGGTATGGTTTCTGATTTGTTTACCTACTTGGGCACATCCATCGAACTGGGACTGCTCGTGATAGGCAAAGGCGGGTCATTCATTAAAGCCACTGCGGAAATTTTTGGGGTGTTTATGATGACCTCCCAAGGGGTTCTGTGTATTGTTGAAGGCATTGTTGTGGGATTTATACTGGTTTTCGTATATAAACGGAAACCCGGTATTTTGTTACACCTGGGGTTAATCAAAGATGATACAAAACCTGTTCAGGTATAAAATTTTTATCTCCATTTTTTCTCTTTCGGGTCTTACTTTGCGCCCTTTGCGTCTTTGCGGTGGACAGTCATTTTTTCTTTTCGTTGCTTTCGTAATACTGGTGTTGTTCCCTCCAGTATTATTTGGAGGGGAAAACATGGAGAAGAAAAACATACCGGTTATTACACAAACGAATAATGAAGAAGGGGCATGGACAGGTATCGACGTAAGTGTTGTAGGAAAATATGCCGAGAAGTACGGTCACCCACCCCGTGATCCTTACATCAACACCGATCAGGGGGATTTGCTCCTTTTTGTATTCACCGCTGCCGGGGTAATCGGTGGGTTTGTCATTGGTTTTAATGTACGAAAGATTTTTTATGAAAAGGAATAAGTATTAAAGGGTCTATGGGATTTTTACACCACACATTTTCTGAAGTCTATGCCCGCCGGAATAACTGGTTAACAGAGGTTGACGTACGGGTAAAGTTGTTGTACATCGTCTTTTTACTTGCAATAAATTTGCTAACAAAGAATATATGTATTCCGTTATTTTTTCTTTCGGTGTCTTTCATCTTACTTCTCTCTGTAAAAATTCCTTTTACGGCAATACTCCGGAGCATGCTCTTACCATTGTCATTTGCTATTTTCCTCTTGCTTATCAGAGGCCTGCACGAGGGAGAAAAGGTGTGGTTATCCCTCTCAATTGTGGGATATGAACTAATGTTAAAAGAAGAGGGGCTGTGGAACGGGCTTCAGACCTGCAGCAAGGTGCTGGGCGGTATCTCATTGGTAATCCTCCTTTCTTTCACTACAACCATAAGCCAACTATGCGCGGGTTTAAAATGGTTTCGTGTGCCAAACACCATCATCGATTTGTTAGCCCTTATGTACCGCTACATTTTCCTATTCCTTGATGAAGTAGATACCATGTGGACTGCACAAAGGACACGTCTGGGTTATACCTCGTGGAAAAAAACGATAAAATCATTTGGGATATTGGGGGGCATGCTTGTTATCCGCGCCTTTGCGCGTGCAGAACAAACCTATGAAGCGATGCACGCTAGGGGTTATGAAGGCGGCAGGATTTTAACCGCAACATTACCGCCGTGGAGAAAGAAAGAGTATGTCTTTGTCATAGGAATAGTGTTTGTTTTGTCGTTCCTTATTTATACAAGGCATGTGCAAGTATGGTGATACTGCAAGCCAGAAATATTCAGTATAAGTACCATGACGGGACATACGCACTGTGCGG
>VGXX01000095.1 GCA_016873155.1 Planctomycetota bacterium
GTCAACCTCTTCGAGCCTGAGGACATTATAACCTTTCGTACTGAGGTTTGTGAAAAAACACTTCCGGAGGATATCTTCCGACCCTTTTTTTTCCGTTTTATTCTTGAATGGCAGGATTGCAACGGAGCTAATTTCGTTTCTTTGAACCGGGAGAAGGGTTTTAACGTGCGGAGTAGACCGTTCCTCCATATAATTACAGGATGAAACAGCCATTAATAAAATGAAAACGAGAAAATATTTTTTCACTTAATTGTCATTATTTAACGAAATTATTCGGCAGCGGTTTTTGGGAGATTCATCCCCTCGCCGGTTGCCACGGCCAGGAGTCTCTTCTTTTTATAAATCAACATAATGTTGCGCGTATAGATGAAAATCCCTGAGCATTGTCCCATAATAAATACGGGGTCGCGCCGGTAAATTGCATACGAAAACAATATGGCGCTGCCCGCCATACTCAAATACCAGAATATCTCAGGAATCGTGCTCTCGCCACGCTTTTCCGAGACTATCAATTGAATAAAAAACCTGGATCCAAACATCGTTTGCCCGATAAAACCAAGGACAACCCAGAAATTAATATGTGTCATTAAATTACTCATTTTCTACCTCATAATTAAGTTTCCTTTTTTTCATCCACCGAACAACCAATAAATCTACAAATGCCCTGAATGCCCTGTTTGATATCCCATACTTTGATTTCCCGAATTTCCGGGGATAGTGGTTTACAACGATTTCGGTAACGGCAAACCCTTCCATCTTAAACAACGTGGGCAAAAACCGATGCATGCCGTTATATAACTTGATATGATCGAGACAATTCCTGCGGTATGCCTTGAGGGAACACCCCGTATCCCTGATATCCTCCCGCGAAAGCTTGTTTCTAATATAATTGGCTACTTTGGAAGAAATGCGTTTGATCCATGGGTCGTTTCTCTTCTGTCTCCATCCGCATACCATATCAAAGGTACTCAGCTTTTCGATTAATTTCGGGATGTCTGCAGGGTCGTTCTGCATATCGGCATCCATAGAAACCACGTATTCCCCTGCTGCATGCCTGAAGCCGGCATCCATGGCCGCCGTCTGGCCTGCATTTTTCTTGAAGTGGACAGCGCGAAAATTTGTATGCTGGGCACACCATTCCCTTAATTTTTGGGTACTTCCGTCAGTGCTGCCATCATCTACGAAAACAACTTCGTGGTTTCGTCCTTGCATGGCATTGATAATAGAGCGACCGAGAGGTTCGATGTTATCGACTTCATTATAGAGTGGAATTATTATAGAAATATCAGGATTCATCGTTAAATGCACGAATGTTGTTTTTCAAAAAAGTAAATTATTATCCAAAATTATATATCAAAATTTACAGAATTACCAAAAGAAATTAATCATACGTCAATATGATAAACCTTCAACTTGTTGTACAGAGTTTTTAAAGATATGCCAAGGGCTTCCGCCGCAAGGGTTTTGTTTCCCCGCTTTTCATGCAACACTTTAAGTATGTGCTTCTTCTCCACCCCTGAAAGAATCACTTCCGTTCCTTCGGCTGTAGTTGAAGATACCAAACGGATGTTTTTGGGCAAATCTTCGATGGAAATACTATTCCCTTCCGTCATTACCACCAACCGTTCAATAGTATTTTTTAATTCACGGACATTGCCCGGCCAGTAATATTGCGACATTGCCGTCATCGCTTCCGGAAGCAGAATTTTTTTCTGTCTGTTTTTGCAAAAATTATCGAGAAAATGATCAATCAAAACGGGAATATCCTCCCGCTTGTCTCGCAGCGGCGGAAGAGACAGCGTAATCACATTCAACCGGAAATACAGGTCTTCCCTGAATTTCCCTCTTTTTACCTCTCCGGCAAGATCTCTATGGGTAGCCGCAATTATACGGGTATCCACATTAATAGCCTTATTATCACCGACACGCCGTATCTCACCAGATTGAAAGACTCGAAGAAGTTTTGCCTGTGTGTTAATCGCCAGTTCTCCAATTTCATCTAAAAACAACGTGCCTCCGTCTGCTACTTCAAACAAACCTATGCGTGATTCCACAGCGCCGGTAAATGCCCCCTTAACGTGTCCAAAAAGTTCGCTCTCTAACAAAGCCTCCTGCAAGGTAGCACAATTTATCACTACAAACGGTTTATTTGCCCTTATACTGCGTTGATGAATCATCTGGGCAATAAGTTCTTTTCCTGTTCCACTCTCTCCCTGGATCAACACAACAGCGTCAGAAGCAGCCACCTTAGCGACCATTTTATATACAGCATTCATTGCGATGCTGTTACCGACCATCACGGAAGTTCCACAGACGTCTTTTACCAACCGCTTGAGGTGAACGTTTTCCCTGTTTAACTGCCTTTTTTCGAGCGCCTTTTGCAACAATACACACAATTCAGTTAACTTACATGGTTTTGTCAGATAGTCGTAGGCGCCCAATTTTGTAGCTTGAACGGCATTTTCAATAGTACCCTGACCGGTTAAAACAATGACTTCCGTAGTCGGCTCCATTTCTTTCACCCTTTTCATGGTCTCGATCCCGTCCATCACGGGCATATTCATATCCAATATGACCACATCAAAGTCCTTTCCCTGCATTTTTTCTATGGTTTCTGCACCACTGCCACAACCGGTCACATTGTATCCCATGCGGGTGAGTTCCTTCGTCATAATATTCCGGAACGTCTTTTCGTCGTCTGTAAACAGGATGTTTGGCTTCTTACTCATAGGGTAAATTTTGTAATCACTAAGTGACTAACGGAAGTGTTACCGTAAAGGTCGCGCCCTTGCCGGGTCCTTCACTCTGCGCCTCAATTCTTCCATTATGAATATCTATAATACCATAACATATAGCCAACCCAAGCCCGGTGCCCTTTCCTGTGGGTTTCGTGGTAAAAAAAGGATCGAATATCTTGTCGAGGTGTTCCGGTTTAATTCCAATACCAGAATCCCTGACAATGACTTGCACAACCGCCTGTTTTTGACAGGTTGATATTGAAATATCACCATGATCCTCAGTTGCATGAAGTGCATTAATAATCAAATTCATAAAGACCTGTTTTAACTGTTGAGGGTCTCCGATTACCTCGCAGGGATCTTCGGAAAGATTCACTTGGATATTCGGCATCTTAATTTGCGATTGATGTTGAACGACGGAAAGCGTATCGTCAACAACCCGATTGATATCGATGCGTATAAATTCAGGTTCTGACTGTCTTGAGAAATTGAGCAGATTCGAAATAATTGTTTTACATCGATAGGTTTCATCACAGATAATTTTCAGATATTCGGGAAAAACCTCCCATGCTTCTTTATCGTTACATCCTTCCTTATGCTCCAATATGGTTCTAAGCCGTCCGGTCAGACCTTCGGCACAACTGGCTATGGAAGCAAGAGGATTGTTGATTTCATGGGCAAGCCCGGTAACCAGGGTCCCTATACTCGCCAATTTTTCAGATTGTATTAATTTACGGTGGGTGTACTGTAATTTTTTATACGCCTCACGAATCTCAAGGGTACGCTCTTCGACCTTCTGCTCCAAGGTATTGCGTGTATCGATCAGCTGTTTCGTCCTTATATTAATGATTCTCGTTGCCTTGAGAACCACGAGGAAGAGAACCAAAAACAATACCCCCATTGACGAACCGGCTATAATAATCGCCTTCTGATATGACCTGGTTATTTGTTCATTCATGGATGATATATCCTGGCATATCTTCATGACGCCAACCTGGCTTTGTTTAGAGCCGTCATCCGTCATTTCATAGAAAGGGTAATACGTCTCAAGCATTGTTTCCATTAAAAATGCGCCCTTTGAATCTTCCGAATAAAGCGCAGACACGGGAATACCACGAACAGCCGAACCGAATTTTTTATCCACGCTACGATCTAACGTTAACCCGACATGTTCTGGCGCCGTGCTATAAATAATACGCCCTTCCAAGTCATATAAGTACAGTTTTTTTATCTTTAACCCATATACGTCTTCCCTGACTATTTTGTCCAATCTCTTAAATTGTCTGCGATTGTTTTCCAGATCAATTTGTTTGTCTTTCCTGATAGTGGGCAATAAAAAGTCTTTATAAATCTCATAGTTTAGATGGGGAATAAAATAATGCGCATATTCTTCACTTTGCTTAATCAGCGCCTGCCTCCCCATGCGTTGAAATATCCATCCGACTGCAAAAGTAAGTATTGCAATGACAACAAAACTGGTGATGGCGTAATAAAGTATCAGATTGAATTTTTCAGGATGGAGAATTTTTTGTAATTTTGGCATAGCGCTAGGGCGGACAGCGACAACTTTTTATTTTCAGTCTCGAAGGTCTTGCAGAGCGGATAGGGCTTTAAATCAGATACAATACCTGCATGTGCTTGCTAATATAATAGGCAAATACGGCAATATTGTCAAATTGATTCATATTTACGAATATCGTTTTATCGTGTGCTTGACAATGCCATGCAAAGATGTAAAATACCCTTTTTAAAATTATCTTGGCGCCTTGAATAAGGCAGCGTTATAAACAAAGAGACGGTAAAATGAAAATTCTGTTATGCTCCATGCCAGATACGGTTCCCCAGTTCTCTGCAAAAACGTGGCGGGCGCCGAATCTGGCGATTTCTTCCATCGCCGGAAACATACAGCCGCATCATGAAGTGGCGCTGGCAGACCTTGTTCTTAAAAGAAAAAACTTGCTACCTTCAATAAAAAAGGCCGTTGAAGAGTATCAGCCCGACGTGGTTGGTTTGAGCGCCATGACCTTCCAGTTTAACACGGCCTGGCGAATCGCAGAATTCATAAAGGGCTTACGTCGGGACATCAAAATAGTCGGCGGCGGTTATCATGCCACCCTCATGTATGAGGAAATCGCCTCTTCCGATAGCGGTAAACCTTTTGATTATATCATCCGCGGAGAGGGTGAAAAAACCTTTGGTGACATGCTGAATGCAATCGAAGGGAAACAAAAATGGGAAGACATTTCGGGCCTGTCTTACCGCCGGAACGGGGGCTTTGTACACAATCCGCCAAGACCTCTGGAAAACCTTGATACTATGCAGCTCCCGCGCCGGAACGCACGCATGTGGGACGGCTACCTTTTTTCCGGGAAAAAACTGGACATGGTCGAAACCTCCCGCGGCTGCACGATGACGTGTAATTTTTGCAGTATGAATCGAATGTACGGCCGCACGTTCAGGACCTATAGCTTTGAAAGGGTCATGCTCGATCTTGCGAATGCCAAAAAATTTGGGGCAAAATACATAGCCTTTGCAGACGATAATATTACCTTAAACGTAAAAAGGTTTGAGTCGTTGTGTGACGCAATTGTAGCTGCGGGACATAATGACCTGCGTTATATAGTCCAGGCAAGCACGGTGGGTATAGCAAGTTCCCCGGTTTTAGCCCAAAAAATGGCACGCGCGGGGATTCAGATTGTGTTTCTGGGTATCGAGAATGTATCGGAACGCAACCTGAAAATGATGAACAAGGGAAACATCCTTGAAAAAACAAAAAAGGCGATTGACTACCTGCACAATAACAATATTCTGATTGTGGGTGGTATGATCATTGGCCACTCGGAGGATAAAGAAGAGGATATTGCCCAGAATTTTGAATTCTTTGACAAGGCAAACATAGATTTCTACGGCGAGCAAATCATTACGCCTTATCCCAAGACGGGTATGAGAGATATCTTGATCAAGGAAGGGCTCGTTACCAATACCAGCGACTACAGCAAGTACAACGGGTTTTGGGCAAACGTCAGGACAAAATATCTTTCGTCGGAAGACTTGCAATTTTTACGGTGGAAATACAAACGGAAGTACTCTACGTTTTTTAAGACAACACCGGTATTTAAGGCCAATTTCCCTAAGATTGACCTCCTCAGAATTTTTATTCTGAGGCCTTATTACCGGATTAAAAACTTTATCACCTCGATGGGAAAGTCAGAGCGTGAGATATTTGAGAGAGACAGGAAGCGATTTGCCGAAATGAACAATTTTTTTAATCGGCTTTAACCTGCGAAAATTTCATTATTTTCTTGATTTTCCACAAATTTAATGTTATTAAACAATCATTACAATTTACATTTTTACGGAATAGCGGGTAAAGGATTACGATAAAGGCAAACCTCGAGCAATCGGGGGACGCAAAGTAAAGGGTCTTTAAGCAAAAAGGAAGTAGAAAAGATAGCCTTACTGCCGAAGATGTTTTCTTAAAGTAAACATTTTTACAGTAAGGCTTTTTTGTTTTTGTTTCCGGGACTTAGGGGAGAAGGGAAAAACAGTCTATAACGTGAAGTGGGGTGACAGTTTTTACCAATAAGAAGATTTTCTTACCCCTCTATTTAAAACGATTGTAATTATTACAAATATTAAATGTAAAAATTACATGATTTTCTATTTTAAAACGATCTTCCAGTAGTCAGAATAAAAATTTAATTATCAACAAACCATGTTAAACTAAATACTTACATCACACATTTATTTTTTTCAATGCCTATCGGTACTCCCGTTGCTTAATCTCCCAAGGTATTTTCGCTTTGTAACTTTTAAAGTACATGGTTGTTGCAGAAAAAAAAGAGGATGGACTTAGAGAAGAAGGGTAACCATGGTTATTTGTTTCTTGTGAAAGCAAGAGACAAAGTAAGGAAAAAAAATATTACGATAAAGGCAAACTCCGAGCAATCGGGGGGCGCAAAGTACAGGGTCTTTATAAAACCGAAGTAGATAAAGATAGCCTTACTGCCGAAAATGCTTTTTTAAATGAACATTTTTGCAGTAAGGCTTTTTTTATCGGAACAACGGTATGGATGAAACGACGCATTTTCAGATAGACCCTGCGGGAAGTAGAGATATTTCTCATTCAGGCAGCGCAGGAAATGAAAACGTTTTACATCCAATACTGCAGCAGCAAGCACGGCGGCAGTTGTTGTGCGTCTGCCTGTTTCTTTTCCTTGTTTGCTTCATACCTTGTTTGAGCCGAAATGTCCAGGCGGCTGTAGTGACCATCAATAACACGCTGAGCGTAACCTCTACCTCTCATAACGGTACTACACCAACAACGGTTTTTATTTCCGATCAAATAGGTTATACCTTTTTTATTTCTTCTACCAATACGTGCGTTTACAGTAAGACCACCAATGGCGGCGCAAGCTGGAGCTCGACGGTAACGGTTGACAGCCAAACGGATTGTCTGGGTGTCGGAATCTGGTATGACCAATGGACTCCCGGAAACACATCCGGAACACTTATTCATATTGTAACCTGGGATTCTGGTAATGACGACCTCTGGTACTCAAAGCTGGATACCAGCAGTGATACACTAACAGCGCCGGTAAATGCATCAGGCGCCGGTCAGGGAGGCGCTTTTGCCTCAGGAACCAATCTTGCCTCTGTAACAAAAAGCACAGACGGTACCCTTTACATAGGTATTCTGGGCAGCGATTCTTTTGTGCTTAAAAGCACAAATGGAACTGCCTGGTCAGAGGCTGGGACGGGCACAACGATATTTGGTATTACTGCGGATTTTCTTATTCTCATGCCGCTTTCAGGGGGAAATATTATGGCGATACGGTGGCTTATTGCCGCCGATGATATCCAGTCAAGAGTGTATGACGGCAGTTCCTGGGATGCTGGCTGGACTACGATAGATGCCAATGCCGCTGATAATGCGACCTACGACGGCGCATTTGGGGCAACCGTTGATAAGTCAACCGGCAATATTTACCTTACCTATGCGGCGGATATTGTTACCCCTGGCACGAATGACGATATCAGGACTGCTGTATATTCCGGCGGTTCATGGAGCGCAAAGACGGATGTCTTAACCAATGATTCTAAAGGTATTACCGGCGTTAAAATTGCCCGTGACGAAAATACGGGCAATATATACGCACTTTACAGCGCGCGTACAGGTTCCAGCACCGCCACTACCGGTAATGTGTATTACAAAAAATCAACTGACGGCATGGCCTCCTGGGGTGCGGAAACCGGGCCTGTCAACACCTCCGCCGATGATATTTACGGCGCCAGGGTTAATATGATGTCAACCGAGCGTATCTACGTTACCTGGTACGGCGCAACCCCCGACGACCTTTTTGGAGATACAATTGCGGATATATCACCACCTGGACCAGGACCCGAGCCTATTAAGGAAAAACTCACCGTAGAATCCACGAACCCGACCGACGGGGCCACGAGCGTAGCGATCAATGCGACCGTGTCTGCAACCTTTTCCATGTTAATCAATGGTTCTACCCTGACCACAGAATCCTTCAAGCTTATCAAAGACGGGGAGGAATTGGATGGGACGGTAACAACAAACGCCAAAACAGCCACGTTTACCCCATCGACAAACTTGGAGTACAATACGACCTATACCGCACGAGTTACAACAAAGGCACAAGCGGCAAATTGGGCAGGGACGACTCTGGACAATGACTATACATGGAGTTTTACCACAACAGAGGATGCCGAACCGCCAATGGTCAGTTCTACCAGCCCTGCCAACGGCGCATCCGCCGTGGCAATTGCCAGCGCCATCACCGCCACGTTCAGCGAGACTATGCAGTCTTCTACCATTAACGCGAATACCTTCACCGTAAGCAACGGCAGCGATACTGTCAGCGGAACAGTCTCTTATAGCGATAAGATCGCCACGTTTACCCCATCAGGCAACCTAACAAATTCAACCACCTATACCGCAAAGATTACCTCTGGAGTGATGGATGCTGCCGGTAACATGATGGCTGCTGACTACACCTGGAGTTTTACGACCGTTGATACCACCTCGCCAACAGTCAGATCCACAAGTCCTTTCAATGGCGCCACCGGTGTGGCAATCAATAGCGCCATTACTGCCACGTTTAGCGAGGCAATGCTGTCTTCCACCATTAATACCGATACCTTTACTATAAGCAATGGCAGCGATACCGTCAGTGGGACAGTTTCTTACAGCGACAAGACGGCCACCTTTACGCCGTCAGGCAGTTTGTCTGATTCGACCACCTATACGGCGAAGATTACCACAGGCGCTATGGACCTGGCTGGCAATAAGCTGGCGTCTGATTACACCTGGAGCTTTACGACTGTTGATACTACCAGGCCTACTGTTAGTTCCACAACGCCTGCCGATGGAGACGAGGGCGTGGCAATCACCATCTCCATCACAGTCACGTTCAGTGAGGCAATGCAGTCTTCCACGATTGATAACAAGACCTTTACGGTAAACAATGGCAAAAGGAACATCAGCGGGAAGATTTCTTACAGTGACAATACCGCGACCTTTACACCGTCAAGTGCCCTTTCTGATTCAACCACCTACACGGTAAAGATTACCACAGGGGTGACGGATTTGTCGGGCAATGCGCTGGCGTCCGATTACACCTGGAGTTTTACAACCATTGATACTACCGCGCCAACGGTCAGTTACACAAGCCCGGCCGCAGGAGACACCGGTGTGGCAATCAACAGCGCGATTACTGCCACATTCAGCGAAGAGGTGCAGTCTTCCACTATCAACACAAGTACCTTTACAGTAAGCGATAATACCGGCAACATTAGCGGAACGGTTTCTTATACGAACAAGACGGCTACCTTTACAGCGGCAGACAATCTTTCCCATTCAACCACCTATACGGCAAGAATTTCAACGGAAGTGATGGATTTGGCCGGGAATACAGTAGCCTATGACTACACCTGGAACTTTACGACAACGGGGGATATTGACCCGCCAACTGTCATTTCCACGAGTCCTGCAAACGGCAATGGGGGCGTAGCAATCAATCGTACCGTAACTGCCACGTTCAGTGAGGAGATGCAGTCTTCCTCAATTGATGTGAACGCATTTACTATAACCGACGGCATCAACACTATTAGCGGGTCGGTTTCTTACAGCGATACAACCGCCACATTCACACCATCAGACAATTTGTCTTCCTATACTGCATACATCGTGCGGATTACCACGGGGGTGAAAGATGTGGCCGGGAATGCAATGGGATCTCTCTATACGTGGAGTTTCACGACAACGGGGGAGGCTGATTTTACCGTGCCGGCAGTTAGTTCTACGAGTCCCGCCAATGGCGCAGCCGGCGTAGCAGTCGAAAGCGCCATTTCGGCTACCTTTAGTGAGGAGATAGATGCCTCTACCATTACTACAGATACCTTTACCGTTAGCTACGGCAGCGGTTATATCGGGGGCACCGTTTCTTCTGACGATACAACAGCCACGTTTACCCCAACAGGAAACCTGCCTGCGTATACCACCATTACTGCACGCATAACCACAGGAATAAAAGATTTAGTCGGGAATGCCGTGGCTTCTGACTACGTCTGGAGCTTTACGACAACGGGGGATTTTACTGAGCCAACGGTCAGGTCTGCAAGTCCTGCCAATGGAGCTGCCGGGGTGAAGGTTGGAGGTGTCATCACCGCTACGTTTAGCGAGGAGATGGATGCCTCCACCATTACCACAGATACCTTTACCGTAAACGATGGCAGCGGCACTATCAGCGGAACGGTTTCTTACAGCGATAAGAAAGCCACATTTACACCGTCAGATAATTTAACTTATTCCACCACGTATACGGCGATGATTTCTACGGGAGCTATGGATTCTGCGGGAAATGCCCTGTCTGCGCCCTACACGTGGAGTTTTACAACTGAGGCGACGCCCGTCACAACTCCAACGATACCCCCGATTGCAACGGTGACACCGAGGCCGACGCCTGCTGTAACTGGTATTATTGAAGCTTCGGTTACAGATGCGGCTACCGGCGCAGGTATCAATGGTGCCGCCGTAACTCTTGACACCAACCAGGCAACTACCTTATCCACCAAATATTGCCAGGATGGTTTTTGTCAGTTTCAGGATTTAGCAGCCGGTGATTATACCGTAACCGCATCAGCATCCGGTTACCTATCGGGGTCGCTGGATGTTACAGTAGCCGCCGGCAGCACAACGGTTGTTACTTTGGCGCTGTCGGCCGAGTCGTCCATCCAGACACCAACACCGGTCTCCACCACAACTCCAGTACTCTGTGAATCAGAATACATCGAGGCATCCCGGGATGAGATAAAACTCCGGAAGAAAAAGCATACGTCCGTGCAGATTTCCGTTCTTTGTGAAGACGGCATCACACCGGTCACCGGTGAAACAGTCACCGTTACGGTTACCTCAGGAAGGCGTCTTGTAAAGGTTTCTCCTTCAACAGCAATTACGGACGACAACGGTCAGATATCGTTCAGAATTACTGCCACGGGCAAGACTGGTGAGGCACGTATTAGATTTAAGAGTGACACGGTAAGGAAAAGCCTGAAAGTGAAAGTTGTGAAGTGATCATTAATTTCAATCTGATTCAGTTCATGCCTGAGTTGAAAATGGTCTGCCATTTTATTTCGCCACGTTTTCCCGTATAATTGCTTCTTAAATTAATTTCTTTGCAAGCATGAGAAACGCTGATAAAATCTTGAGAAATTTGAAAACGTTAAAATCCTCAAGAAAATAAAATGGGAATTTTCATAAAATGAACGTACTCCTGATGTCCATGCCGGACTGCGCACCGCACTTTAATGCAAGGCGGTGGAAGCCGCCAAACCTTGCCATCTCATCAATTGCCGGTAATATTGTTGGGCATAACGTCTACATTGCCGATCTCATTTTGCGGAGAGATCGGGTTACCGAAACGGTTAAAGAACTGATTGCTCAATACAAACCCGACGTTGTGGGTCTCACCGCCATGAGCTTTCAATTCGCTACCGCCAGGAGAATAGCCGGTATCATAAAAGGTCTCAACAAAAACATCAAAATCGTATTGGGCGGCTACCACGCCACGGTGATGTACGATGAAGTATGCAAAGGCGATGAGGCTGACCCGTTTGACTTTTTCGTCCGGGGAGAGGGAGACCTGTGCTTCAACGAATTATTGGAGGCCATAAACGGCAAGAGACCCATAGAAGGTATTCCCGGCGTGTCTTTCCGAAATGACGGACGTTTCATTCAT
>VGXX01000096.1 GCA_016873155.1 Planctomycetota bacterium
CGATTTCGTAAATCATAATCTGGCGTACAAGATAAAAAAAATTGCCGATAATAAAGGAATACCTATTATCTATGCAAAGAGGTCCTGGCCATCTATATACCTTAGCATCATGGAACATTGGCAGCAATTAGAAAAAGCAGGGTTAAATTTATTATAATTTTTAAAATTCTTTTGGAGAATGAACCAGTATATGATTGGAAACACTTTCTTGGTATGTTCAAACTGTGGTGATATTAAAAAATTTAGAATATTCTCGAGTAGCTTCCAAATTGTCGAACAATCTCCTGAATTAGGGACACGTACATTTGAAAGTGGGGTTTTACCCAGTTTACGGGAAAACGATACTTATAGTCAACGAAAAAAGAAAGTTGTCATTTCGAAGGAGCAGCGCGACTGAGAAATCTTAAGATTCCTCGCTTCGCTCGGAATGACAAGTACTCAATGTCAACTTATTTAATTCGTTTACTATATATTGAATGCCAGTCATGCTTTAAAACATCAGGGTATGATATAGCAGCAGACATTGGTAAAAAATACATCCAGAAGAATAAAAAACCTTAAAGGTAAAATTGCAACACAAAGCCGGGTGCTTCATTCCTATGGGTGAAGCATCCGCCTCCCCCGCATAGAAATACTTCAATCACCTATGCCTGATTTCCTGCACTTTACGCGATCAAATTCCCAGGCAGGCAGCGAACAACCGTTCAATTCAACCCGTCTTGCTTTGTTTCACGGGAAAATGTCATTGACATTAATTTTGTAAATTTGTAAAATGCCAACCGTTGTAATGACATATACTTGCATTATAAGTATTTAATACGATCATGAAGGTAAAACAAAATATTTATGTATGTTGGAATCGATATTATAGAAATAAGGCGCATTGAAAGGTTGTTTTCTGCCAATGAGGGGTTTTTAAAAAAAATTTACACGGAAAAAGAGGTGGAATATTGTAAGCCCAAAAAAAACAAATATCAGCATTTTGCAGCACGCTTTGCTACAAAGGAGGCCATGTTCAAGGCCTTGGGGACTGGCTGGGCCGGTAAAATGAAATGGACGGATATCGAACTGTTAAACGACGAAAATGGCAAGCCCTATGTAAATCTTTATGGAAGTGTAAAAGAATTGGCAGACAAGAAACATATTAGTGATATTGCAGTATCATTATCACATTGTCAGGATTATGCCATTGCACAAGTACTTTTGGTGCCAAAATATGAGGAACATTCATGAAAAAGCTCGTACTTATTAACCCGCATCCGATTGGAAACGTCGGCGAGGAAAACGTCTCGGTATTAAATCAAATGCCCGTGAATCTCGGATATCTAAAGGTATTAACACCAAAGCATTGGCAGGTTGATATTATTGATGAAACCCAGGAGCATGCAATTGACGACACAGGGGAAATTACTTTTGGCGGAGCCGACCTTGTCGGCATCACATCGGTAAGTTATCAGGCACATCGGGCATATCAAATAGCTACTGCCTGTAGAAAACGGGGTATACCTGTGATCATGGGTGGCATTCATGCCACCAGTTATCCGGAAGAGGCAGCGAAATACGTTGATTGTGTTGTGACAAGAGAAGCAGTGACTACGTGGGAAAAGATTATTGGCGATTTTGAAAATGGCCGCCTCCAAAAAAGATACGATGGTGTACTGACGCCTATGGAGTTATATCAGGGACTGCGGCCAGATAGAAAGTATTTAAAGGATAAATATAAATACCGCTATTCGGGTATTATAACTACCGCAGGTTGCCCTTTCAGTTGCGAGTTCTGCTCCGTGCCTCAGTTTCAGGGCAGAAAATACCGCGAAAGACCAGTTGAAGACGTCCTTGATGAATTCGAATCTATTAATGGTCAGTATCGCGGTTTGATATTAACGGATGAAAATTTTTATGGTCACAGCAAAAAATCAAATGAGCGTGTCCGGGACCTTTTTAAGGGCATGGTTGAAAGAGGCATTTACCAAAACTGGTTCGGTTTCACATCTCTCAATATCTATCAGGACGATGAAACCCTTGAATATATGAAGAAGAGCGGGTGTGTCGGGGTATTGATTGGAATCGAATCCATCAATGAAGAAGCCCTGAAAACGATGAACAAGAACGTAAACCTGCGCATCTCGATCGAGAATTATTTCGAGGCCATTGCCAATATCCGTAAACACGGCCTTGCAGTTTGGGGAACGATGGTCTTTGGAAATGACGCCGATACCACTGAAACCTTTAAACAGGTTGCTGATTTCGTCCTGGATTCGCACGTTGATATCATGACCTGCGGCATCCTGTGTCCGTTCATCAATACGCCGCTGTATCACAGATTGAACGGAGATGGAAGACTTTTCAGGACAGACTTCCCTGAAGATTGGAAGTATTACACGTCTCATCACCTAACCTATGTCCTTAAAAACATGTCTCTCCAGGAACTCATCGATGGCTTTCAGTATTTATACGACAAGATTTACGCCACAGAAGTATTACGGCAAAGATTCCAGAATGCAAAAGAAGTACATAAAGATAACTTGAATGCCGCCATGTTCGCATTCAGGGTAAATCTGGACTGGCAGAGTGTCTATCAACACCTGATTCAAAATTTAAAAGAACTGCAGGGATCGGGGTTTTACGATGAGGCGTTGAAGCGATGTAGTGCATTGAAAAAGCAGGGGAAAAAGGTGGAGTTGTCGCCGGTTTAGGCTCCAAGGTAAAAACTGTAATTTGATTGTATAAGAATTTTCATTTTATTTAAGCGGTTTTCGTGTCCATAACTACTATGGTAAATAGTCTATAGAAGACCTCCCCTTCATCGTTCGACTGTGCTCACGACGAAGTCCCCTCCTTGCGAAGGAGGGGAAAGAGGGGTGGTTATAAGTTCAGATTTATGCTCCTTTGCTGGTTCAATCTTGTAGATTGAGCCGAAACATATTGGTACTTTCTAAAAAGTCCCAAAATCGATTTTTGTATACAACAGATAGCGGCGAACGGCTGATCGCCTTGATATTTGATTGGACAGGCATAACTTTTTGGACAGTCCCGGCAGGCAGGAATGATAGCGGTTGGGCTGGCTGGTTTATTATAGGTCAACTTATTCGCATTGAAAGGTGAATAGTTGACCTCTCTTGTTTTAATGCTCAGGAATTTCATTTTGTTCGTACGGTTTGCGGTAGGGTGGATTAAGCGAGAGCGAATCCACCATTCCGGGAAATAAGTTGGTGGATTCGGCGTAAAAACCAACGCCTTAATCCACCCTACTTATAACTGAATTTTCATTTTATTTATGCGGTTTTTGGGACGGCAGAAGTATAAAAATCCCCCTTAGAAAAGGGGGTTAGGGGGTTGTAATATAGCACAGGAAAAACACCACCCCTAAAATTCCCCTTTATTAAGGGGAACTTAATGGGAATAACTTGAAAACGAACACTATGTCAAAGGTCGTCATTACTGGATTGGGATTGGTCACACCCGTTGGAATCGGCGTCAGGCAGAGCTGGGAATCGTTCATCCAGGGCAGAAACGGCGCCAATGAAATGAAGTCCTTCGATACCTCCAAATACAAGGTGCACCGCTCCTGCGAGGTAAAGGATTTTCGCTTAGACGTTGAGCTTGAAAACCAGATCAAGGAAAACACCATCCATAAATATGTCTACTATGCAGCCAGAGAGGCATTACAGGAAAGCGGTTTATTGAATGATAATAATTTCAACAGAGAACGGTTCGGTATTGCCATTGGTACATTAGCAGCCGAATTAACGCCTTTTGAGAGACTTCTCAGGTTAGACACTTCAAAAAAAGACAACGGTTTCGACAAGATTGTTGCAGCAGTTTATCCGCCCAATTCTATAACAAACATCCTGTCTAAAAATTTTGATTTCGAAGGCCCAACCATGATTTCATTGAATGCCTGCTCATCCGGCAATCATGCAATTGCCTGGGCGTATGACCTTCTTTTAGAAAACAAGGTTGATGTGGTAATGGTTGGAGGGGGCGACATGATACCTCAAACGGAGTTTACCCATTTTCACAACCTCAAGGCATTAGCGCCTGAACGCTGTCAACCATTCGATAAAAACCGCCAGGGTCTCATGATTGGAGAAGGGGCTGGGATACTTATTATGGAACGCTACGAATTTGCAAGAAAACGTGGCGCAGCGATTATCGCCGAAATGGCGGGTTATGGCTTGAGTTGCGATGGATTTCACATGACGGCGCCGCATCCCGAAGGCGACGGCGCTGTCAAGTGCATGAGCGATGCATTAAAAATGGCAAACCTTTCTCAAACTGACATTGGTTACATCAACGCACATGGCACAGGGACGCCTCATAACGATAAAACAGAAACCACCGCCATAAAACGCGTCTTCGGGGAAAATGCGTATAAAATTCCCTGCAGTTCCACGAAATCCATGATTGGTCACCTCATGGGCGCAGCCAGCGCTGTAGAATCGGTCGTTTGCTGTCTCGTACTGAGACATGGAATAGCGCCTCCAACGATCAATTACGAAACGCCCGATCCTGAATGTGACCTTGACTATATACCGAATAAGGCGCGGGAATTAAAAACAAGGCATGTGCTCAATAACTCATTCGCCTTCGGCGGCAATAACGCCACCACAATTTTTAGTAGGATGGGTTAAGCGAAGCGAACCCATCATTTAAGTCTATCCGTGTTAATCCGTGGTTAAAAATATTATGAAAAAACGAGTCGTTATCACTGGAATAGGTATCGTATCCCCTCTTGGATGCGGCAAAGAAGACTTCTGGAACAATCTTATTGAGGGAAAGTCAGGCATTGCGCCCATGACCTCTCTTGACCTCTCTCCGTATAAATGCAAGCTGGGCGGAGAGGTCAGAGACCTTAAACCGGAAGTATATCTCGGCAGCAAGGGCCTGAAATATTTAAACAAAGGCACACGGTTCCTTGGGTCTGCCTCTAAGATGGCCATTGACGATGCAAAGCTTCCAACGGATGGCTCTCTGTCAGAAAAAATGGGTATTGTCATCGGCTCATCCCTGGGAAATTTTTCTGAAACGACAGACTATTTCTACGAAATTATACGGAGTAATCCCTCTGAACTATCACCTATGCTCAGCTACGATGTTGCCTTAAATTCCTCCATCAACTACGTGTCCGTCATTTTCAAAATCAAAGGGCTTGCGCGCACTATTTCTGCGGGTTTCACGTCAAGCGCCGATGCCGTTGGTGATGCATACAAAATGATACAACGGGACATGGCAAAGGTAATCGTGGCAGGTGGGGTAGAACAGATTTCCATTGATTTGTTTCTGATATTTTATCTACGCGGCCTCCTGTCCGGCCTTGACGGCGCACAAGAGGCAAGTTTGCCATTTGATAAAACAAGAAACGGTTTTGTCATGGCAGAGGGCAGTTACGTAGTCATCCTCGAAGAACTTCAGCACGCATTAGACCGGGGGGCGCACATTTATGCTGAAATAAAAGGCTTTGGAAGCACGTTTGTTGGAGGCAAGAAACACCCGGAGGACGTAAGAGTGCGTCGTGCCGAAAAGGCCATGCATGACGCACTGGAAGACGCGGGAGTAAAAAAAGAAGACGTCGATTTCATCAGTGCAAATGCAAATGGATGCAAGATACAGGACGCGGTAGAGGCGAAGGCAATCCAGTCTTTGTTTGGTGCGAACAACAATAATACCTCTGTCTCCGCAATCAAATCGAATATGGGTGAGGCCTATGGCACCTCAGGCGCCGCCCAGCTCATTTCCACAGTCATGTCCATAAATACTGGTACAATACCTCATATCATCAATCACAGCAATAAAGATCCAGAAATTAATCTGAATCTTATCCTTGAAAAATCTTTGAGAAAAGAAATCCAAACTGCAATAATAAACACCATGGATTATGATGGAAATAATTCATGTCTGGTGTTAAGTAAGTTCAGCAAATAACGTAATGCTTATTCCATGTTTTACTATATTAAACAACTTAAAATAGGTTGACATTGAATGCTTGTCATTCCGAGTGAAGCGAGGAATCTTAAGATTTCTCAGGCGCTCTGCTCCTTCGAAATGACAACTTTCTTTTGTTGTTCGTTATAGATAAAATGAAATAGATAAAGAATTCAGTGGCGGGGTAACTATGACCGAAAAATGTATGATAATCAAACAATTATCTTGATTCTGTATAATAGCGTAATTGCTGGCATTACATAGAAATTATATTTCGTTTTTGATACAGTTCTGGTAATTTCACATAAATTCTGAAATATGATAAATAACTTATTGTTAATTCATCGAATAAAGATAAAAATGAATGTTAGGGCTTGTAATACCTGAAAAGGGAATATTCAATCTATAAAACATTAAAAGCTCTTTCCAAACAGAGAGTAGCACTGATTCTGCAGCCAGGAAATGTGTGGGTTATAGAAAAAGCGTTTCCTGATTCAGAGGAAAAAGAGGAAAACCTGAGAACCTGTTATTTACGCGGATGGGTAGAGCCAATCGAAAATGCCATCCCAAAAGGGAATCTTGCACCCGATGGCAGTTTACCTTCAGACGAAATTTTTACTAAACAAGCCCCTTTATACAGACTCACAGATAGCGGGTGGAACGAACACATGTTATTGCGTTGCTCAGTATCATATTATCATTGATAGCAATCGGGGTGGCGGTTCTTGGCCTTAAGTCCTAAAGCGCTTCATTTGACCGTCATAAGTGCCTCTCCTATCGCCTCTATGCTTTTGATGCTAAGTGAGCCTAAACGTTAAGACTTGAAAAATATTGACAAATCCATTGGTATGATATAATGTAATACCAGAGGTACATTATGAGGAAAACAAAAATTGCCATTACGTTAGACGAACGATTTATCGAAGACATCGATAGACTTGTCAGTGAACGTGTTTTTCAAAATCGCAGTCAGGCAATACAGGAAGCGGTCGAAGAAAAATTGAAAAGATTGAAACGTACGCGGTTAGCTAAAGAATGCTTCAAGCTTGATATTGGTACTGAAAAGGCAATGGCAGAAGAAGGCTTGACAGAGGATTTGAGCCAATGGCCAGAATACTGAGGGGTGATATCAGATGGGCAGATTTAAACCCTGTGCGGGGCCGTGAGCAAGCAGGTTTACGGCCTGTTATGATTTTGAGTCACGAAATTTTTAATGAACGTTCAGGAACTGTTATTGCCGTGGCTATTACCAGTCAGCCTCAACGTGCAGGGTTTCCTCTCACTCTTGAATTGAAAACAGCAGACTTGCCTAAACAGTCGTGGATAAAAATAAGTCAGATTCGGACTCTTTCCACTGAGAGAATTGGAAAACTAATCGGAAAAGCTTCTCCTGAAGAAATAGAGCAGGTTGTTGAAGGACTAAATGAAATAATAGGGGCATAACAAATCACTTGTTCGTTTTCGTAAACTTCTGGCAGACCTGCACGTAATCTGTACTTGTTTTCGCCTTTTAATTTTTTAGATTGAGGATAAGGATGTGGATTATTTTTTAAAGCTAAGATGGCCTCGTCGATTTTTAAAAAGAAGGGGTTGGAAATATTATCAAGTTCTTTCCTTGCCGATTTTTTGATAATTAACTTATGCACTATAATTGCGTCTTTCTTTTATTACTATAGTTTTCGTAATCTTCGGTGGACTCATTTATTCTGTCTTCAATAGATTTTATATTTGATAAATCCTCAAGCAATTCCTCTAATCGATTGAGTTCCTTAATCTCAATAATTGCTGCTACCTTGCGACCATGATCATCGATAATATATTGTTTAACCTTAACGGGTTTATTTTCTTGCTTCAAGGTGGTAGACATTTTTATCTCCTTTTAAAATTAGAATCACTAGACCATTAGCCAGAGTAACTTTATTAAAGGGCATTAGCTAACGAATTTTTTAAATTATACTCATTTTGATGCTTATGGCAATAAATTTTATCTTCAAACTGACGGTTGAATCAAATTGTTGGATTCAAGTTGCAAACTTGAAACCGATTGCAATCATCTGTGTCATCTGAGAAATCTGTGGTTACCTGCATTTTGTATTTTGTATCATGAGGTCGCTTATCGAGGTAAATGCTCCTTATTCTATTTCCTGTTTAACTGCGGCAAGTTGTTCGTCTGGAAATGATCAACGTACAGAAAGTGGAAATGGTAGTTTATGTCTATGACAAAAAAAGAATTTCTCACCTTCATAAGTAACGGCAAAGAAGATGTCCTGCAGCAATTGCTTGATTTACTGGATGCAATGAAAATCGACTACTGTGTAATCGGGGGATTGGCTGTCAATGCTTATGTGGAACCGGTCGTGAGCCTTGATTTAGATTTGGTTGTTGTTGCTACGGCTATGGAAAAGTTGACGAAAGCAGCGACAAAGCTCTTTATGGTTGAAAAATTCCCTAATAGTTTTAATCTCAGCAGCCCAAAATCTGATTTACGAATTCAATTACAGACAGACCCTCGTTATCAGGCGTTTATTCCTAATTCTTCCGTGAAAGAGGTCATGGGATATACAATGAAGGTCGCTTCATTAGAAGATGTATTTCAAGGGAAAATATGGGCATATACCGATGAGCAAAGACGGATGAGTAAACGTCAAAAAGATTTAGCAGATATATTTCGCTTTATAGAAGCATATCCACACTTAAAGGGCATCCTGCCAGCATCTATTAAAAATAAACTGAAAACTGAGTAACCTTGTTGAAGGGTTTTTTGAGTTTTCGTGGGTTTCTTGAGCTTGCTTAGTTAACACAAGAAACTCGAAAAAACCCAATCGTCTGTGCAATCTGAGAAATCTGTGGTTCCATACCTTTTTATGGGTCTGTGTCTCTTCTACCTCACCAATAACTACCAGATGAATCTTCTTGCTACTTTTTTGGCACAGAATTTGAGAATGTTTACAATAATGCCGAAAACGTATCTTTTTGTTTAGCATTAGTTCATCAATGATAAACAAATGGTGAAAAATATGTCGGAAGCGAATGACAAAACCAAATTTCTTTCAGTCAAGGTCTCTGACGACCATATGAAGGTCTATTTAACGGTAGAACCAGTCGCCCAAGAGGACAGCGATATCAACTCAGATGATGTATTGAAAATCCTGCAATCAAAAAATGTCTCTTTTGGAATAAAGAAAGAAGTTATAAAGAATACCCTGGATAAGGTCAAACAGGAAAAAATTTCCATGGAAAACGTGCTTATAGCCGAAGGGGACCATGCAATTAATGGTGAAGACGGCAGGCTTGAATTTTTATTCAATATAAATAAAAAAATAAAACCTCAGGAGGGCGCTCACGGTAAGGTAGATTTCCATGAATTGAGTTTGGTTGAAAATGTTGAAAAGGAACAACCCCTGGTTAAATTAATAGACCCTACGCCTGGCGCTCCAGGAAAAAACGTTTACGGCAAAATAGTCAACCCAGTGCATGGAAAGCCATGCGTGCTCCCAATGGGAGAGAATACAAAAGTATCGAATAAGGATACAAAATTATTGGTATCATGTATTGATGGAATCGTAAAATACGTTGGCGGTGTCGTCTCTGTAAAGTCTTGTTATGCCGTCGAAAAAGACGTTGATTTTAGTACCGGTAATATCACAAGCAAAGGGACTGTCGTTGTCAAAGGAAACGTAAGGAGCGGGTTTATTTTAAATGCGGCAGGAGATGTAGAGGTTTGGGGTACGGCAGAAGATTCCGTGATAAAATCAAAGGGCAATGTTTTGATAAAGGGTGGTTTTATTGGTTCTGGTAAGGGGAAAATAGAAGCGGAGGGGGACGTAACCATCAGTTTCGCCAGGAATCAGACAATTGTGGCAACTAATGTAATAATATTACGAGAGGCAGTGGATTGTACCATCTATGCTAAAAATACCGTGAAGGTAAGCGGTGATAAGATATCTATCGAAGGTGGAATAACAACCGCTGGAGCAGTCATTGAAGTCGAATCTTTGGGAAGCAAAAATGAGGTTCATACTGACGTAGAAGCAGGAATCGACTATACTGCACACCAGAGTCAAATGAGTACGAGAAAAGAGATAAGTGGTTTAAAAGCTGTACTGAAAGCGGTTGATAAGGAACTTAATACACTCCATGCAATTCAGAAGGCAAAGGGGGAACTTCCGGCACAGTATACAACTACCTTTGACCGCCTCCTTTCCCGAAGGGAAGAGTTAGTGAAAAAATTAAAAGACCTTGCGAGCGTAGAAATTTTACCTGTTAATGAAGGTGCAAAAGTAGTAGTCAATAAGGTCGTTCATCCGGGAGTAGAGATTACGATTGGAGAATCAACCATGACCATTCTTGAGGAACGTAAAAAGGCAACATTCTATTTGACAGGAGATGAGATTAGAATAAAAACATGAATGTTTGTAAATCTAATTTGCAAGTGAGCTGCTGTACCCTGCTACCTTTTTTACTCTATTTACTCTTGTTAAAACTATGAACTGGGTTTGTTTCCAGGATAAACTTGACAAACATTGATTTGAGTCTTATAATCCCAACATGCCTGAGATTGAAGAATTAGAACACATCATTTGCGTTAAGGAATAACTTTCTTTGAATATAAACAATAATCAATTGAAAGCCAGGTCATGAATTATACCTTTGCCACTTGGCTTTTAATTCGTCAGCCCCACGTCAACCTTTCATAATCAACTATCAAATCAAAAATTACCTGGCAAACTATGAGCAAACTATTTGAAAAAATAAATATCAGCCGGATGACATTGAAAAACAGGATAATCATGTCTGCCATGGACCTGGGGTTTACTTCAGACGGCGCCATTAACGACCGGATTATCAACTTTTATATTGAGCGTGCAAAAGGGGGGGTAGGTCTCATAGTTGTTGGTGGTTGTTATCCTGAAATGAATGGTAAAGTATGGAAGAGCATCATTGGGCTGGATAAAGACGAATTTATCCCCGGATTAAAAAGATTAACCGATGCCATCCATCAGTATGACGTTCGTGTGGCGGCTCAACTCCTTCACGCTGGCCGAAGCGCTTCATCCTTTTTCACAAAAATGCAGCCTGTAGCGCCGTCTACATTAGCATATAGAAGCATCAAAGAAGAGCCTCATGCCCTGACTATTCCTGAGATCAAAACGGTTATAAATAATTATGCCAGCGCCGCACTGAGGGCAAAAAAGGCCGGTTTTGATGCCGTGGAGCTTCACGGTGGAATGGGTTATCTCATCAATCAGTTTCTCTCAAAGGCTACCAATAAACGCAACGACGAATATGGTGGAAGCCTTGAAAATAGAGTTCGTTTTGCAAAGGAAATGATTCTGGCACTACGGGAAACGGTTGGGAAGGGTTATCCCATCATCTTTAGAATGTCAGGCGATGACCTCGTAGAGGAAGGGCTCAAGATAAATGAAAGTATTGAAATTGCTAAAATATTGGAACAGGCGGGCGCTGACGCCTTTAACGTCTCTCCCGGCTGGCATGATAGCAAGACCCCCATTATGTTGATGTCCATTCCGAGGATGGCTTATGCATACCTTTCTGCAAAGGTTAAATCTCAGGTAACAGTTCCCGTAATTGCTTCGGTGAGGATAAACGACCTGAAATTAGCAGAAGAAATATTGGATAATGAACAGGCAGACTTGGTGTCGATCGGCAGACCTTTGATTGTTGATCCCGAACTGCCGGATAAATTTAGAAATGGGCAGTATGATGATATCAGGACGTGTATTGCCTGCAATCAGGGGTGTTTTGACTCCCTGCTTAATTTTAAACCGGTAGCCTGCACTTATAATGCGATGGTGGGGCATGAAGGTGAATACAAGATAACCAAAGCGGGTAAATCGAAAAAGGTTGTGGTTGTGGGCGGAGGACCGGGTGGTATGGAGGCTGCCCGTGTCCTGGCATTGAGGGGGCACCATGTGACGCTGTACGAAAAGAGCTATCAACTGGGTGGTCAATTACGATATGCCT
>VGXX01000097.1 GCA_016873155.1 Planctomycetota bacterium
AAAGTGGGATAGCGCTCTTTTGCTCGTGAGCATGAGTTTTGTTTGGGAGTATTTCTTCATGCAGTTCGGTTTGGGTATTTTTCAAATATTTATCGGCTATCTTGATTTCATCCACCGCAATGCCTAAAATCTGCGTTGGCAGAACGGCGATATAGGCGCTGATGGCAGAGAGTATGAGAATAATTAGAGACTTATGCCAGTACGGTTTGAGATATCCTAACAATCTGATATACGTGCTTTTTGAAGGGGTGTCCTTTTGTCTATTCATATCTGAGCGCATCAATCGGATTGAGCCTTGACGCCTTTCGTGCCGGATAGTAACCAAAAAAGATGCCGACCATATTCGAAAAAAGAAAGGCAACGGCAACGGACAGCGGGGATAGTAATGAAGGCCACTCTCCGTAATAAGAAATCATTTTTGACAGGACAACGCCTAAAATTATTCCGACTACCCCGCCAATGGAGCTTAAGACCGTTGCTTCCGTCAGGAACTGGAAAAGGATATCCTTTTCCCTGGCGCCGACTGCCATCCGTATGCCGATCTCCCTTGTCCTTTCGGTTGTAGAGACCAGCATGATATTCATGATGCCGATGCCGCCCACAATCAGGGATACAGATGCAATGCTTCCGAGGAGAACGGTCATGGTATGGCTCGTTTCCATGATAGTTGAAGCAAACTCGACCTGACTGATGACGGTAAAATCGTTTTCTTCGTTGGGTCTCAATCGGTGGCGTTGTCTCAACAGGGAGGTGATTTGTTCGATTGCCTCAAATCGTGCTTCTGCAGAGACCGAAGAAGCAAGGGTTACGCCGATGTACGTCACACCCATAATCTTTCTCTGAACTGTTGTATAAGGCATAAGAACTACATCGTCCTGATCCTGTCCAGTGGGGGATTCCCCTTTGGCGCTCAATACCCCAATAACCTTGAAGGGTACGTTGTTTACACGAATCCACTTGTCTATTGGGTCTAAAGTGCCAAATAAGTTGGTTACTACGGTCTGTCCCAGTACGCAAATCTTAGCCATAATATTTACATCCTGCTGATTAATAAATCTTCCGGATTCCATTGGCCAATTTCGTATAATATGATAGTCAGCCCCTACGCCGGATACAGAAGTTGTCCAGTTCAGGTTGCCGAAAACAACCTGGGTGGTTGTCCTGATGCCGGGAGAAACATAACTGACGGCGCTGCATTCCTTTTCTATGGCAAAGGCGTCTTCTGCCGTCAGGGTAATGGTGCCTGCCGTTCCTCTGGCTGCGGTGTGTGCTGTACTAATAGGGATGATAATAAGGACATTTGTGCCAAGACTCTCAAGTTGTTTTTCGACCATAACCTTGGCGCCTTGCCCGATACTTACCATAGTAATTACAGCGCCTACGCCGATGACGATGCCGAGGATCGTCAAAGAGGATCGCATCTTGTTCCTCAGAATTGCACGCAGGGCTATTTTAAAAAGCGCTGGCATAGGCAAAAGTTCCTTAAAATATATTACAACAACCACTGATAAAGAGGCACTACCTCTATTTTTATTTTATCCACCTCAAAATCTTGTATTGCCTCGTTTGTTATGATAATGCCGCTTTTCTTATCAAATGTCTTGCAAGCATCAACAACTCCCCTTATTTCCCGTTTCTTTTTTATAAAGAATTTCAATACGGCGATATGTTTAATCTTGTAACGTTCCACAATGTCTCGGTATATCATTACATTAAAATATTCCTGCAAGATTTTTTCACGCAGGCTGTCATCATGGTGAATAATCTCCGGGAACCCGCCGTTATCAAGGTATTTGAGGAGAAAGCTATTTATCTTTGCCAGCGATTTAGAGCTGTGAAGATCGATGCTGACATTATTGAACCGGAGATATTCCTTGAATGATAAGAGATATGATTTTCCCTGAGGACAGGGGGACGTCTATATTCCTCTCAAAAAGCCCTGGCAGGGCTTCAAGGTGAAAATCACGTATGATGCGTTTAAGTATTTCTTTCTTCATTCGAGAGAAATTATATTAAATATTTTCCTTAATGCAAAGAAATAATATCAATTATATATTCAGCCGAAGGAATCATAAATTTAAAGAATACCATCATGTGAACACGTAAGGCAAGAGATTTATAGCAATACCGAAAAGGAAGGCTGAGAGAGAAAACTTGACAAATATTATGTTTTTTCTCGTTGTCTTAGTGGTGTAAAAAGGTTGCAGAAGGCGGGTAGCTACCGGATGCAGAGGACAGGGAGGGGGTGTCGCTCAATACCTCACCGTCCTTGAGAACTACGACCCTGCGCGCATGTTTGGCTATATCACTTTCATGGGTGACAAGCACAATAGTAATACCCATGTTATGGTTGAGGTCATTAAGCACGTTCATGACTTCCGTGCTGGTAACACTGTCAAGGTTTCCTGTAGGTTCGTCGGCAAGGAGTAAGGCGGGGTTGCTGACGATCGCCCGTGCAATGGCAACGCGCTGTTGCTGTCCGCCCGATAATTGATTGGGATAATGTCTTTGAAATTCCATAAGACCCAGAGTTGCCATTATCTGATCGATCCTGTCTCTGTCTATCCTGGATAATTTCTTACTATAGATGAGAGGAAGTTCAATATTTTCCAGTACGGTGGTTCGACTTAAAAGATTAAAACTCTGAAACACAAATCCCAGCTTTTTATTGCGAATATCGGCTAATTCATTTTTTGAAAACTGTGATACGTCTACACCCTCCAGATAGTATTTTCCTTTTGACGGCCTATCGAGACATCCGAGGATATTCATTAAGGTGGACTTGCCCGACCCTGATGCCCCCATGACGGCCACAAACTCCCCTTTTTTTATGGTCATGGAAATCCCATTTAGAGCCGTAACCTGAACGTCTCCCATCTGGTATATTTTGTAAATTGTCTCTAACGACACTATGTCTTGCATAATTTTAATGTTCAGGAATTTCAAATTTGCCCACGAAAAGACGCGAAAGCAACGAAATTATTTTCGTGTCTTTTCGAGTGTTTCGTGGGTAATATGTAGCCGCTGAAGGCCTGATTTAATACCGGCTTCTGCCCCAGGGGACTTTCTGTGTGGCTTTGGTTGCTGATTTAGGAGCAATTTCGGCAATCACGGACTCCTGTCCTTCTTTTATATCGCCTTCTAAAATTTCTGTAAAATTATCATCGCCTATTCCCAGCTTTACCGCTACCTGCTTCGGTTGTCCACGGTCTAAAATCCAGATGTGCGAACTGCTTTTTTTGGCAAATTTCCTCTCGGTAAGGGCTTTCTTGTCCGCTTCGCTTTGTAACATTTCCGATGGGGTATAACGGAGCGCGGAGTTTGGCACTCTCAAGGCATGTTCGACCCTGGCTACTAAAATTGAAGTGTTTGCCGTCATTCCGGGTTTGAGTTTAAGAGATGTGTTATCGACGTTAATTAACGTATTATACGTCACAACATTTTGGAATATGACAGGCGACATGCGAATCTCGACAACCTTACCCTCAAACACATCGTCCGGGAAAGAATCCACGGTAAATTTTGCGTCCTGTCCCACCTTAACCATACCGATATCGGCTTCATCTACATTGGTATTGACCTGCATATGAACCAGATCCTCGGCGATATGAAACAGGGTGGGGGTTTGAAAGCTGGATACTACCGTTTGTCCGACGTCGACGTCTCTGGAAATTACAATACCGTCTAACGGGGACACAATGACCGTATGTTTCAAGTCTGTTTTTGCAATCTCTAAGGCAGCTTTGGCTTGCAAAATCTGGGATTCTGCCAATTTTTCATCGGCTATACCGGCTTCGTATGTTGTTCGTGCCGCATCAAGGTCGTTGATGGAGATTACTTTTTTGGCAAATAATTTCTTTGACCGAAGATAATTTTTCCTGTTATTTTTAGAATTCACCTTTGCTTTTTCAAGGGAGGCTATGGCAGTGGCAAGGGCGGCTTCTGCCTTTTTAACCTGATGTTCAAAAGGGACGGGATCAATTTGCGCTACGATTTGCCCCACCTTAACAACTGAGTTAAAATCAACATACAATTGCGAGATGAGACCCGTGACCTGACTCCCGATTAATACCGTTCTTACAGGGTTTATGGTGCCGGTCGCCGTGACGTATTTGCTGATGGCGCCCGTATCAATTTTTGCTGTTTTATATTGAATAGCGCTTTTGTTGCCAAGGGAATAAAATGATGCTATGATAATGGCGATGAGACACGGAATTCCGATAATGATATATTTTTTCATATTTTGCTAGGATAATAAAATTTGCCACCGATGGCAATTATAATTTTAAAGTATGTCTTCGTGTAAATCACCTTGACGATTTTATCCATAAATTGTATATTTTATGAAATTGGTGATTAGAGATATTAATACACTTCTAATTTGTCTATGGAGGAAGATTATGAAAAATAAGGTATATATTTATACATTGTCAGCGGCCTTTTTTATTGGCGGGTGTGCGACTTACGAATCGAAACCTGTTCCTATTAGGCCGGCATCATCCTATACTTTGCAGGCGAGACCGCAGTATGTAGCCGCTCCTGCGCAACCGCAGGCGATTCCAGCAGCGCCAGCAGGACAACCATTACCGCCGTCTCCTCCTGTGGAGGGACAAGTACCGCCGCCACCCCCTCCGGGTCAGGCAGCGCCGTATCAACCCCCTCAATATGCAGGTGTAGGATTGTCTATCGGCGCTGATGTACTTTCAGATCCAGACCGCTGCAAGCAATATTTCGGTGTAGACCTCAACAGGGCGGGCGTGCTTCCGGTACTGCTTGTCTATACCAATGGTGGAAACCATGTTTATACCATCCAACGCGGGCAGGTATTTGCCGTAGATTACGATAACAATATGTGGCAGGCGCTGACAGCAGAACAAGCGACAGACAGGATCGCCGGATCAGAGGTTGGACAGGATTTGATGAGAGGCGCGGGAAAAGGGGCATTGATAGGCGGCGCCGGTGGTGCGGCGTTAGGCGCAGCATTGGGAGCTGCTTTGGGAGATGCCGGCAAGGGCGCTATGATTGGCGCTGCTGCAGGCGGAATTGGAGGCGGCGCCTATGGTGCAGTGCACGAGAAGAGCAAGGTGGAAAAGGTGGTAAATCGGGATGTAATGTCCAAGGCGCTCCAGGATCAGCAGGTTGCGCCGGGTTACACGGTTAGTGGATTTATTTTCTTACCCAAAGGGAATTATCATCGCATAGAAATCAATGTGTTTGATACAACGGGGCAGCAATCTGTGAAATATACGGTTACCCCACAGGGTTCATTTTAAAAGCAAGATAACTAGGTCAATGCAGGCTCTTTCTGATTTCCAAAAACTGCTGTCTTCTTTTCAAAAAATGGGAATTGGTTTTTACTTAATATCAATATGTGAATGGCAAAAGTAGTTGATTTTGTGGTTGTTTTTGATAATGGAGTAAGGAAGCGCCACTATCATGAAACGGAGAAGGGTAAGGTTGTATATTTTGCTGTACAATTAGAGATAGAGGTCAAAGGCGAATGGAAAGTAGCAATAAGGTATGATTGTTCTCATGGGTTTTCACATGTGGATAAATATGATATAAAGGGGAATCAAACAAAGAAGTTGTTAAATCTAAGTTTTGAAAGTACTTTGACATATGGAGATTGGGATATTAATAAAAATTGGCTAAAATATAAAAAAGAATTTCTAAAAGGAATTAATGAATGAGTAACCATACTGATTTCCTGACAATGATTTCGACAGAGTTCCAAAGATACATGATGGAGAATGAAAATCTTTCAGACAAAATACCTGCAAATGCATTGGTTATATTTCAGGTTGAAGGAGAAGTTGACTTTAATAACTGGCACAAAGAAATATCAATGAGAAACCGCGAGACAGATCAACCAATAGTTTATGTTTATGTAAAGAAATGGCGGAAACATTCCTCAATTGAAGAAATAAACGTAGCAGAAGTAACAGTATAAGTATCTTTTTGTACTAAAATTTTCGCGTCTAAAGATTCAATTATTGATTATTACAACTCGATTTCAAGCCCGTCGTAGGCAAATTCAATCCCTGCCGGAAGTTTATGGCTGTCCTCTTCATGTTCAATATCATGACACATATGGGTAAAATATGCCTTTTGCGGCTTTAATTGTTTAACGACGTGTAATGCCTGATCAATACTGAAATGTTTTACGTGAGGAACGTAACGGAGCGCTCCAAGCACAAGCACATCCAATCCTTTTAGCTTTTCCAATGATTTTTCCGGGATTTCACTGACATCGGTAACATAAGCAAATTTCTCAAACCTGTATCCCGTCACCTCTCCGTTTCCATGAATAGCCTCAATGGACTCAATGGAAAGATCACCTATCTTCAAATTTCCATTGATAGTGTTCAGAGAAAACCGTGGTTTGTAACCACCAGGGTCTGGCTCGTTATTAAATACATAGGAAAAGATGTTGCGTATGGTATCAAGGGTTTCAGAAGTGCCGTAAATAGGGATGTCTGCACGTTGTACCATATTGAATCGGCGTAGATCGTCCAGGCCAAAGATATGGTCTGCATGGGGATGTGTAATGAGTACAGCGTCCAGTCTTGTGACATTGTTTTTAATACATTGGAGTCTCAACTCCGGTGTGGCGTCAATGAGGATGTTATATCTGTTTTGAGAAACAAGAACAGAGGTGCGCATCCGTTTGTTTTTTGGATCGTTAGAAGTGCAGACTCTGCAATTGCAGGCAATCATGGGAATTCCGTGGGAAGTTCCCGTCCCCAGAAATGTTATCTTCATAAATTTCTTACTATTATTCATGATTTTTCCACTGTACTCTCATAAGCAAATTCTGTTAATATTATATGGGCAGTTTTATATGGATTTCAAGGATTCTTTTAGCTTTATTTGGATAAAATGATACGAAAGTTTCTTTTTCCATGGGTGGTTTTTCTGTTTTTTGCGTTTTCTGAAAAAGCAAATGCCGTATACTACTGTCTTTCCGAAGAACAAATCAGTCAGGCTATTGAGTACGGCGAAAATAATAAAGATACGGACTATTTTACATTCCTTGATGAGTGGATGACCGTCGCAGACGATGGCTATGAATGGGCGGCCTTAAATACAAAATTCAGCATACTTGCCTATGAGGCAAAACAGGCGGCTTTGGAGTCAAGAAAATTAACACAGACAGAGATAATTCGGTTTCCCCTGGAAGTGGAAGATGTTCTGTCATTTCATGTCATTTTGTACGGGAATTCTTCTGATTTTACAAAGGATTATCACGCCGTGTTATTATATAAAAATAAACCTATCCAACCAGTCATTGAACAAAATGATACGCATGCCAAGCCTGCTAACCTGGGGGTAAGAATATCTACGTCTTATCGTGCCATTTGTAAGTACGATTTCCCAAATTATTATGTGGAACCCGATGCAGAAGTCATCCTTGTGATTATTAGTCCGTTGAATAAAGAGCGGATGTTTGTCTTTCACTTAAAGGAAATGAGATGAGGGTAGGATTCCTGCAAACATTCCCTCTCTTTGGCAAGAAGGGTGAAAACGTAGATAAGGCCATTTTACAGGTGAATGACCTGGATGCCGATTTGATGGTGCTGCCTGAATTATTTAATACCGGTTATCAGTTTACCTCAAGAGAAGAGACAGTCGCCCTGGCTGAAAAAGTCCCTGATGGACAGACGACACAAGCATTGATAAATCTGGCAAGGAAAAAACACCTTTATCTTGTGGCTGGTCTGGCTGAGCGGGAAAATGACTGTTGTTATAATTCAGCCGTGCTGGTAGGCCCGGATGGATTTATTGCTTGTTATAGGAAACTGCATCTGTTTTATCATGAGAAAAGGTGGTTCGAGCCGGGAAATGCCGAATTGGGGGTTTATGATATTGGACATGCAAGGATCGGTATGATGATTTGTTTCGATTGGTTCTTTCCGGAAGTGGCGAGATACCTGGCTTTAAAAGGTGCGGACATTATCTGCCATCCCGCCAATCTTGTACTTCCTTATTGTCCGCAGGCAATGATTACGCGGTGTATCGAGAACAGGGTCTTTGCTGTTACCGCTAACCGTATTGGGGTGGAGAAGCGTTCGGAAGAATCACTTACCTTTATTGGCGCAAGCCAGATTTTGGGAACGAAGGGCGAGATTTTGTATCGCGCCTCTTCGGATCAGGAAGAATCAATAGTGATTGAGATTGAGCCAGGCAATGCCCGTGATAAACACGTGACCGCTGTTAATCATATATTCGATGACAGACGGATTACGTTTCTGTAAAATGCTGGAGTCTTTGACACGAAAATACCCTCTGCGGGTTCGGGTTTGCAACCCGAACCCCACGTTTTATATTGTTGACCTCCCCCTGTCCCCCTCTGTGAGGGGGATAAAGGGGGAGGCACAGAGCGTTATTACCCAAATAAACTCATGGGTTCAGGTTACAAACCTGAACCCGCCGGTGCTTACAAACCTGAATCCGCCGGTAGGACGGATTACGTTTCTGTAAAATGCTGGAGTCTTTGACACGAAAATACCCCTCTCCCACAAGGGGCGAGGGAACTTTCCCTCCCTCGATGGGAGGGATTAAGGGAGGGTGATATATTTTCATGCTCTTTTGTGAGCCCTTGGCTCATGAGGGTTTACCATGAATATTCTCATTGAAATTGACTATCGGGAAAGAGACGGCGGAATTCTGGAGATATTGCGTAAAAGTAACATTATGGTAGAAGAAAAGAGGTTGTTTATTGGAGATTATCTCATAAACAGACATATTGCGGTCGAACGGAAAACAACAAAGGACTTTGTTATATCAATTATTGATGGAAGATTATTTTCTCAGGCATCCCGATTAAAGCGATATGCCGAAGTTCAGTTAATGATAATAGAGGGTACAGATTTATTTTACACTGGTTATGAAATTGATCCGCAGGCGATTAAGGGAGCGATTGTTTCATTGTCGGTTTCATGGCAGATTCCTTTGGTATTTTCAAAATCACCTGACGGCACTGCTGAAATATTGGTAATGGCCGGTATTCAGGATGTCAAATGCCGCGATGAAATATTAAAGAGGCCGGGAAGACGACCGGGGCGCTTACAGACCAGGAAGTTATTCATGCTTCAGGGATTGCCGGGGATAGGGCCAAGGATAGCCAAAAGGATGTTAGAGCGTTTTGGAAGTGTGGAAAAGGTAATTACGGCCGGTGAGCATGAGCTTTCTTGCGTGGACGGTATCGGCAGGAAAAAGGCTTCTATGATTCGTGAGATCGTTACCTAGGAGATATTTTAATTGCAAAAAAGCAAGTGGCAATGTATAAAAAGTCGTATACAGGGATAATTTTATTACGATAATTGGTTTTTATACTAAAATGGTGAATGACCTGGTTACTACAACGAAAAAGATTCTTGTTATTTCTCTAGGCGGCAAGGATACAGAATACGCTGCTTTACGCGATTATTTTGCCCAGGAGGACTATGAGACAACTTTCGTTTATGATGAGCGGGATTTATACGGCTTGCTGGAGAATAAGAAATGCTTCGATGTAATTCTGCTGGATGTGGAGCGTGAATTCGACAAACACATCGTCTCCATCCAGAGTTTGAAAAGGTATTGTCCCCACACCGTAGTAGTTCCTGTGACAAAAGAGGGTGATATGGACATTACATTAGAAATGAGGATGCTGAGCCAGGGTTTTTATGAGCGTATAACGAAACCTATTTACTGTGAAAATTTGAAGGGAATACTCAGAAGGGTGTTTCAAAAGATTGATACAGACCGTATCTTAAAAAGACTGGAACAGGAACGAGAGATTGCCAAAAATATAAACCGATTAGTGCTTTCTTATCAGACGTACAAAGATTTTTGTAATGCGCTATGCCTTGAGCTCAGAAAGATCGTTGAGTTTGATTATTTTAGTATCATATCGAGGTTTGAATCGAGCGGTGAATACTATACCTATTTACTGGACCTGGAGCAAAATATACATAACTTTCAAATAAGCACAGAATTAACGGCAAACCTGGAAAGATATTTTTATGAGGATGTGTCAAAATTTGGGAAAACCGTTATTAAGAACGAATTGTATAAAGATAGAGACCGTGACGAAAAGTGCATGTTGAATAATGACAAGATAACCTCATACATGGTCTATCCGCTATTTATTGATAATGCCTTATCGGGCTGCATAAATATTTTAAGTAAGAGCGGCGCTCAGTATACGGAAACCCACCGTAATCTCATAGATCAGGTATCAGCGCAAATTACCGTCGCTCTGATGAATACCATGCTCCTGGACAGTCTTACCACATCACAAAAGAAATACAAGGACATGGTTGAAAATGCGCCTGAGATTATATTTAAGATGGACAGTCATGGAAAATTTCTGCATGTGAACAGGCTGGGACTGGATTTACTTGGATACAGCGCAAAGGAAATGTCCCTGATGCACTTGTTCGATCTTATTCCCAGCGAGAATGTAACGGTTGTTAAGGAACAATACGACATGTTGATGAGCGCGCCGAAGGATAATCGCCTGGTTACGGCTTTGTTGACAAGATACGGCAAAGTATTGGACGTTGAAATATTTTGTTCCGTACAATACGATACTTCTCATAGAAATTATATTGTAAGCGCATTCGTTCGTGATGTGACAGAACGGCGTGATCTGGAAAAAAAGGTGTCTGAATACCATGAGCGTTTGGAAAATTTACTCAGAGAAAATACGCTGAGATTGAGTGAAACCAAAAAAAAGATGTACCATCAGAAAAAATTCCTTGACGCCCTGATACAAAATACGAAGGTGTACGTAGTGACGATAAATTCAAAGGGGAAAGTAGTGTTTGTGAATCGTGCTATAGAGAACAGATTCGGATATGCGCTCAAAGAAGTTTTTGGGAAATCTGTTGTTGACGTTTTCATCCCCAGGGACAGAATGGCGGATTTGCTGGACGATATTCAGATGCTCCTGAGTGGCGACAGGGGAGAACAGATTGAGTTGCCTTTTGCTACCAGGGACAATCATGTCCGTGATATCTTATGGAATGTAACCTACTTTAAGGATGAGTATGACGCCATTTCTAATATTAACCTGTTTGGTTATGACGTTACTGAACAAAATATATTGAGGGAACAACTCATACAAGCTGAAAAGATGAGTAGTTTGGGGACGATGATTTCCGGGATTGCCCATGAACTGAATAATCCACTGTCGATTATTTTAAATTTTGGCGAACTCATGATGATGCGTGAAAAATTATCAAAGAGCGCAGCGAATAGATTACAGCACATTATAGACGCATCTCAGCGTTGCGCCCGTATTGTCGAGAACCTCCTTAAATTTGCGACAAAGCGTAAGACCGTCAGGAGGGAACAATACATTTGTATCAATGAAGTTTTAAAAGAGGCGCTCGCATTAAAACTCCATGAACTGCGGGTCAATAACATTAAGGTAGAACAATTTTTTTCCCATAACTTGCCTATGACTATGGTCGATCGGGTACAGCTTATGCAGGTCTTTATCAACCTTATTAATAATGCCTACGACGCTGTGAAAAATGCTCCGGAGAGAGGGATATTGACTCTTCGTACGTCCCGGAAGGGGGGTGAGATTATTATTGAATTTGAGGATAACGGGCCAGGTATACAGGATCAGGAAAAGTTATTTACACCCTTTTATACCACGAAGGAAGTGGGAAAAGGTACGGGTCTTGGGTTGGCTGTAAGTTATGGGATCGTAAAAGAACACGGCGGAACGATTATAGGTAATAACACTCAGAAAGGCGCAATTTTTACCGTCATGCTTCCCATTAAGGAACAAACGAATAAAGATATCAACTTACCTGTTGTCAAAAGGGAGTATAATTTTAAAGGTTTACATTTATTATTGGTGGAAGACGAGGTTAGCATTGCCGAGTCTTGCGCTG
>VGXX01000098.1 GCA_016873155.1 Planctomycetota bacterium
CGCGACAGCGGCTGGATACAACTCTACGCCGAGGACAACCAGGAAGCAAGCGATTTGCACTTGCAGGCATTCAAGATTGCCGAGCATAAAGACGTCATGCTTCCTGTCATGGTATGTATGGATGGATTTGTGCTCACCCATTCATTTGACCCGGTAGAGCTTATTTCCCAGGAGCAGGCGGACAAATTTCTGCCGCCTTTTAAACCGGAATATTACCTGACACCGAAAAATCCGCTTTCCATGGGTACGATGGTAGGTCCGGATGCTTACATGGAAACACGCTATTTTATTGAGAAAACAATGCGTGCTTCCCAGCAGGTTATCAGCGACGTTGCAACCGATTTTCATAACCAATTCGGACGTTTTCAGGGCGGACTTATTGATACTTATAAGGTAGAAGATGCTACCCTCGTACTGGTAGCGATGGGTTCGATTATTGGCACAATAAAAGACATTGTGGATGAACTCCGGGCAAAGGGGCAAAAGGTCGGCGTTCTCAAGGTGCGTTCATACCGCCCATTCCCAAAAGACGAAATCTACAAGGCATTGAGCCATGTGAAAGAGATTGCGGTAGTGGAAAAGGCCGTTTCTCTTGGCTATGGCGGTATTTTAGTAAATGAAATAAAGAGCGTATTCTACGGTAAACCCAGGACCCCAAAGATTAACGGATTCATTCTGGGGCTGGGCGGCCGGGACATTACCGTCGACACAATCCATCAGGTCATTAAAGAAACTGTAAAAGCCGCATCTGAAGAAAAATTTGTCGGACTCAACGAAGCATTAATTGGAGGTAAATAATTTTATGACAACAACACTCACGGCCCCAAAGGAACAATCATGCACGCTTTTAGCATCAGGGCATACTGCCTGCACTGGATGCGGCGAGGCGCTTGCCGCAAAACTTGTGCTGGGCGCAGCGGGTTCTAATATAATCGTAACCGATGCGACGGGATGTCTGGAGGTGTTTACTACACGATTTCCGCAATCATCATGGGAAGTTCCTTTCATCCACTCGCTATTCGAAAATTCGGCTGCCGTTGCCTCAGGTGTAGAAGTGGCCTTGAAGGCGCTGGGCAGACAAAACGAAGCAAAGGTCATTGCGCAGGGCGGCGATGGCGGAACAGCCGATATTGGTTTGCAGGCGCTCAGCGGCATGCTGGAAAGGGGACACGATATTCTTTATGTTTGTTACGACAATGAAGCGTACATGAATACCGGCGTTCAGCGCAGCGGTTTGACTCCATTTGACTGCATGACTACCACGAGTCCTTGCGGAGAACTTTCCTGGGGGAACAAGCACAACAAAAAAGACATGCCCTCCATTGCCGCCGCTCACGGTATCCCTTACGTTGCAACGGCCTCCGTAGCGTTCCCAAAAGATATCGAGAATAAGGTAAAGAAGGCGATGTCAATAACAGGTCCAAAATACATGCAAATCCACTCCCCGTGTCCGCTCGGGTGGAGATCAAATCCTCAACTCACCATCAAAGTCGCTAAATTAGCCGTACAGACAGGACTCTATCCCATCTTTGAAATGGAGAACGGCAAAGTCACGAAAGTGAGAAAAGTAACCACTCCCAAAACTCCCGTGGAAGAATACCTGAAGATACAGGGACGTTTCGCCCACCTCTTCAAGTCACCGAAAGGAAAGGAAGAGATTCAAAAGATACAGGAGATCGCAGACCGTAATATCGAGAAGTACGGACTGGCTTAAGAACTGATATTTTAGCTCACCGCAGAGGCGCAAAGAACGCAAAGGTTTAAAAGCCAAGCCTGTTATCGAATTAATCCCCCTTAAAAAAGGGACTGGGGGTTGTCCATACTACCCTTCACTATGAAGTTCTCGAGTCGTTAGGCAAAGATAAAGATCGTGGTTATCGATCCTTGTCTTTGCGGTAAGCTATTTTGTTCCAATTAAGTTGCTAGCACCTGCAAAAAAAGTTTTCTCGATGGGTAAGATTAAAGACTATCTTTCGCAAGAGATTTGAGAAATATGAAACAATTAACACGCATTACCTTTGATCCAGAAGTTATGGGCGGAAAACCATGTATTCGTGGTTTACGAGTCACCGTGGGGACTGTTGTAGGGCTATTAGCATCTGGTCATTCCATAACAGACATCCTGAATGCGTATCCATAATTTAGAAGAAGACATACACCAGGCGCTGGCTTATGCTGCATGGCGAGTTGAAGAACTAGAACTACCATTAAACAGATCATGAGTTTAAAGTTACTCATTGATATGAATTTGTCGTGAGGAAATGGGTGACCCTTTATTCTTTTTTGACATTACCTCTTATTTCTGCTACATTTAAACAGTAAACTGATTGATGTAAAAACGTGCGAAAAGAAGATATTTTTATACTACGCATGGAGAATACAAGTGTTCGAGCGAATCCAGAAACGTTTTCGTGAGAAGATTCGTAGTCGACAGTATATAATGACGCATCATGCAAGAAAAGAAATGGTCGATGATGCTTTAACAATTTACGATGTGGAGTATGGTATTCTTACAGGTAAAATAATTGAACGTCAAAAGGACAGGATTACTGCTGAGAAGAAATACCGCATGAGAGGCAAACCCCTTGAAAATGATACCGTTGAAGTAATTGCAAAATCAGGTCCGACTGGCAAATTGGTAATAATTACAGTATATAAATTATGAGAGAGAATAAATATATGATATGTGATATTTGCGGTAAAGATAGTGCCCAACTCCGTAAAGTTACTGAAACCCATGGTAAAGGTAAGAATATACTCATAATAGAAAATGTTCCGATGATACATTGTTCTCATTGTGGTGAGAGTTATTTTACTGCAGAAACCCTTCATGAAATTGAGCGTATTAAACTCCATCGTAAAATCCTCGCCATTAAACGCCCAGTTAAAATCGCCAGTTTTAGCTGATTAACAAACTATACCAGAAGTCAAATGCCTGGAGGCAGAGAAATAAGGGGTCGCCCATTGGAAAGTAATTTTGCTACCTTGTCTGCCACGACAAGACAATGGCGCATAGAATTTGAAGGGGCTTTACTATCACATCTTATCACGAGGAAATGAGCGAAGGAATATTATTAACAATAATCAAGGTGTAACCCTTTATTTGCTCTTTCGTATTTTTATTGCTTTAAGTCTTTCTTTGTACCCTCTGCGTCCCCCATTTCCATGAGGGCGGGCATTTGCGGTGAAATATTCACTTTTATCCCCCATCCTTGCCGAAAAGAAAATCCTTGACAAGAAAAATAATATAAGCTACAAGGTAATCAACTCTATCCCTCCATTCTTAAAAGCGGACTGATTCGCTTCGTAACGAGTTATCTGAAAGTCGCCATCAATGAGGAATATGATGTTATTAGAAAAAAGAGGACGATTCTATGAGACAATACAAAATTATCGTTGAGAAACATTCGGATGGTTATGTTGCTTATCCTTTAGGTTTAAAGGGTGTTGTAGTTGGTCAAGGCGACACATATGAAGAAGCCCTTTCAGATGTGAAATCTGCAATTCGTTTCCATATTGAATCTTTTGGAGAAGATGTTTTTGAAATTGATCCGCCAATTCTTGAAGCTTTTGTTGCAGAGACAGGGGTGTAAGAGGAATGCCTAAATTCCCGGTTGATATGGCAATTCACACTTTAAAAATCCTAAGAAGATATAAGCGATCAGATGTAAGAAATGCCCTTCTAAGGGATATAACTGTTGCGTACGCGAAACCATTTTCTACAAACAGAGGAGCACTATCTCAACATAGCCTTTCGTTAAAACACGTGCCGTTACCGATGAGAGGTTTACATAAAGAACTAATTGATTTAAGAAATCAGTTATTTGCGCACACAGATTTAACATTTAAGAACCCAAAAGTTGCGAACTGGAGTTCAGGAAAACACAAATGGTTTCCTATGTCATTCAGAGGATTTGATTATAACAACTTGAATAAACGTGTTAATGAGATATCAAATTTAATATATTCTGTTCAAAATGAACTACTAAAAAAGATAAAAGGAATTGAAAATAGTATCTAACCTGACGTTGCACTTGAACGAGTGCCGCAGGACGCTTTTTGAGGATTGTGTTTAGTTTATAGGATGCAAAGCGAAATTTTGCTGGCTGGTGTTATTAATGACACTCGTTAGTGAGCTTATCGGAAAGGTATGGCTACAAGCCGATCAAGGAAATCATCCAGATTGAATCAATGGATGAGCCACGGTCAAAAGTTTAACATACAAATCGTTGATGTACTTCTTCGGCTTGTAATCTTACTTTTGTCCACCAGATAATTTATCGAGCCACGGTTTTATTTCATTATCAATTGCCGCCGGTTTATATTCCTGCTTGTATGCGACTTTCAACTGATGGTCGACAACCAATACCTTGCATTTGTTATCCTCACCTCCAAGTGCCTGCGTTACCGCGCCGTCCCAGTCTAAGAGAAAAGGGATTTCTTTCGAGGTGGGGTCCTGCCCGGAAATCTTTTTCTTCAGCACCCCTTTTGGGATAAGCGAAGGTCTTTTCCTTAAATCCATGATTGCAATCATCTGCACCTTTTGATTCTCCTGAACCAAAGATTTTAACTCTGTCTTGCAATCAATTGCAGTTTGAAGGGTAGTCCGGCTTTGCAAAACCACAAGGGTTATTTTGCCTTCCATATCCGCTTGAGAATACTTTTTCTCCTGCGGGTCTTCTAAGCTGAAATCTACAAACCTATTAACAACCTCCGAGCCAGATACAAGAAAAGGAACGAAATATACCACCATTGCTATCATTAAAAACCATTGCATCTTATTTTTCATGTTTTTTTGTCCCTAGCCCTTATCCAAGCGTGATTTTTTTGTTGCTAGAGGAGAGAAAGCTTGAAAAGCCCGAATTTACTGGTTAAAATGGGATTTGCACAAAAACCAATAACCAGAAAAAGGGACATTTCAGATGAGAGTAAAATTACGACAACAGTATAGCAAAATACTTAAGAGAAGGAAACAGAAAATAGAGAGACGTCTGAAGAGGAAGCAGTGGGAAGAACAAGAGAGTCCGATGTTCAGTGGTAGAAACATCCATTACGAGGTAGCAGAGAAGAGTCAGGCGATCAATTGTGGTGGTATAGGGGCCATCCATCAGATGGTGCAGAGGAGTGGATTGGCGGATGCAATTGAAGAACGGGGTAAATGCGATGAGGATGCCGGTAAGGGATTTGGAAAGCAACTGGGCATACATGGTAATAGCGTCGCTGGCGTGGAATCTGAAGGCATGGTTTGGGTTGTTGATGCCGAATATAGAAAGGGGAACACAGGCAGTGAAAATGGAGTTCAGACGGTTTCTGAACACCTTGATATTATTGCCGTATCAGATACTCAGGACAGGCAGAAAGATCGTGTATCGTTTGCTTGGATACAATGACTGGCTGAGAGATTTCCTTGCGACATGGGAACGAATCCGACGGCTCAAACTTGTCCTCGTGTAAACGGGGATATGTGTAAGCGATGACCAGATATATCTGAAAACAAAGCACAAGGGATGCGGATGGGGGGATAGTATGTCCTGAGTTTGCGATTTTTCGTGAATTTCGACTAAAAAGGCGCCGCCTCCGAATGAATCTGTCGGGGGTGGAGTGTTTTTCCAGATGAAAGGTCAAAAAACACATTTTGACAAGAAAAGGCGCTTCAAAATATTGCGAGAAATAGATCAAAATTATGGTGACGGGCGAGGTTTTCAAAACCTCGCTTGTTTTAGGTCTAGCTACGTGGGTGAACTGCCGTTTTCCCACCGTCGGACTTTAACCGACTAGTCATACGCTATACACGGCATACGGTCAACCTTCATATTCCAATTACTACTTATATGACCTTCTGTCTCTTATATTTTTATAGGAATTGCATGGACACCGTATTCAACTATCAACTCATACTTTATTTATAATTTTGCAACCAATCCAATGCATTAATCATCTCTGACACGCGTCTCTCACTGAAAAATTTTGTTAACCTTCTGATCAATTCTTTTAAAGGAAGGTAATCAGTTACCAATATTCCATTATGCTGTAATCCACTACGGAAATATTCCCGTTGCAAGGTAACAAAGTGTTTTACATTCCTTGTTAAAATAACACGTTTTTGTTTTATTGAATATTCAAATTGCTCCCTGTCTGACTTACCCCGCATATTAACCTCATGGGCGCTTTTTACATCGAACCCTTTACTCCTGAGTGCAACCGCTATACGATCTGAAAGGTCTTCATCAATATAGAGTGTTATTTTCTCCAATCCTCACTTTTTGTTTTTTCCATCCAGTATGCTTCTTTGTTTTCCTCTATCATTTTTTCAATTTCTTCCTTGTGGTCGTAATAATATGATAGTGCATCATAAATCTGTGCGTGTGTAATATGCGGATACAGGGCAACCATTTCATCTGCTGAATGTCCTGCCTTTTCTATTTCAACAATGAGACAGACACTAATCCTTGTCCCAGCTATTACAGGTTCTCCACCACAAACGCCCTGCCTTTTCTCAATATAAGGATGTTTTTTCGGTTTGATTCTTTTTTTCGTTGTCGACATTAATGTATCCCCTTATGTAAAATAAGAAAAATATCTCACCTTCTGTTTTCTGCCTGAGGGCGAATGGGTTTTTAAACTTACCAATTTAAAATTAGTCTATACCAGGCTTATTTTTATTGTCAATGATAAAATATTCTGGAACTTGATGAAAAGGGGACACCTATACCTACCAACGACATCTGGGTGGCATCATCAGCAATGCGACACAGTGCGTATCTTTTTACTAACGACGGACGCTTTGGAAGAATTGATGAGGAAATAAACAATTACTGAGGGCAGACGATAAAATCCTTATTATTTACAAACCTGCTTCAACTCTTTTAAAAATTGAGAAATATACCGGTCGCCTTTCTATTTTTGTTAAAATCGTTTTCTTCCCAAGATCCCATTATTATAGTCTACCCCCACCATTGCTCCTATCTCAGTTCCGCTTAGTCCACCTACCCGATGTAACAAATCCATAGATATTTAATAAAATCGTGATTGGTACCCTAACCCTTTTCCCTTAAGCGTATGTTCTTCTATAAATCTCATTACTTCGTCATGTTCTCCCTGGATTGCCATAGGAAGCGTTTGGAGAAGAGAAAGTATTTTAACCCTGGTTTTGAGATTGCCACAAGCGGTTTCACCAACGATGAAGAAATGACAGACCACGTTTCCCTCATTGAGCATTGTTTCAAGCCCAATATTCCCGCTCCGCAAATGTACTACCCATATGGAAGTATCGACAAGAACCATCTTACGCGCCTGCTGCCATTCTGCGTGGTATCATTTCTAACTTCTTTTCAGTGACTCCCAGCTTAGCAAGCCTCCTGGTGTTTTCCCTCTCAATAAGCGCTTCGAGAGCGAGTCTTACAAGTGATGTTTTTTCCCAAGATTGCTGAAATTTTCACCGTTGGTCTGATGTAGTATCCAGCAATCATTTGCTGCCCTTTTATTTCTGTATATTTTCGCTCATAGTCGTAAAAATTACAGGCATATGAATGACTTGTTAAATGAAATTCGGATTGATTTTTCGTATTTAATCTGCTAGTATCTCGGTGTATTGGAGATTCAATGTTGCGGTTGTAGAGTGAAGAGACCTTCGCTCTACATTGTATAATGTAGCACCGATCCCTTCCCTGATCGTTGTTGAGAACAAGCGTGATTGGTTTTGATCTGATTTGTTATGTATAGTCAGGTGGGTGATAAACACCCCCGAAACTTCTTAAAAATTTTAAAAAATCTATTGTTCATGAACAGATTGAACAGATAGTAACATTGAATACCACAAACAGCCATGAGCAAAGTTAACAAGGTTTTTGCCTGTATTCAAATCATTATTTTTCTCATCCTCCCATTGTGTGGTAGCGGCATTACCTTTAATGTATCAGGAAAATCCGATGGATTTCCCTGCAAAGACCATGCATGTGGTTGCAAATCAGAGGCTGATTGCAAGGCGCATTGCTGTTGTTCACCAAATGGGAATCAGTTAATGACTCAAGACGGCGATCAGAAAGAGAAAAGCAGCCTTCAGTCATTTATTAGCAGCATAAAGTGTAAATCAGGAAGCGATGCGATTACGGTTTTAAATGCAGAAGGTAAATATCTTCCTGTCGACAATTTATCCATACCCAAAATAACATTTCTCTGTTTTCTTACCGGAAATCCATTAGTCCGCCTCAGTGAGCCAATGGTATTTCCACCGGAAAAACCTCCACGATGTTTTGCATAACGCCTGCTCAGCCTTTATAAAACGCCGAAAGTATCTACGATTAAGAAAAAGGTACGGTAGTTACAGAGTTTAGTGAAACACAGTGTCAATTTGCCTCTGTCATGCCCGGAATATTCCTGTTCTCCACTACCCGTTCCCCGTTTTCACGGGGGCAGGTATTGCGAGGACATGGTTACTGGATATCCATAGTCTTCATAACTACTGGATTCCCGCTTAAGGCATGCGGGAATGACATGCTTTACAAAAAAATTCAACTTTTAAAAATTTGGAGGAAAGAATTTATGTTAAAACCAAAAATATACATTACCATTGCCGCAATTTTAGGGACAATGGTTATTTCAGGAAACTCATTTGCCCATACATCAGTACTATCAAAAAATACGCCTACTAATTACAACAGCCGCGACGAGCTTGAAGGGACAACCGCCCTCAATCATTTTAGCATTCCTCATGGGTGTGACGGTAAACCGGTAAAGGCAATGAGTGTTGTTTTCCCGAATGATTCAACTGCTACTGCCGAACGGTCGGATACTGGTGAATCCGTAACCCTTTCGGAGCATATAACAGGTAACGCGATAATGGGAGCCAGCCCTGCGGTGAACAGCCTTTTCAGGAGAATTAAGGTACTGAAAGGAACTGTTCCGTCGTTTACCTCACACGGCGAGGAAGTCACAGAAGATACCATTGCTTTTGTTTATTCAGGCGGCACGTTAAAGGACGGCTTTACGGGACTTACTCCATGGCGCGCAACATTTCCTACGTTCAAATCAGATTCCTGTGCAACTGCGATAACCGTATACATTGCCATTGCCAACTACTGCACAAAATCCGATACAGACATCTGGATAGGGCGCCTGACTGAAAAGTTTAATGATGAAGACGCTGTGTCTGTAGGGTATTGGCCATACCTGAAAGTCGTAAGAGACCTGGAAAATAACCCCCTTCCTGAAGACTGTGGAGAAGGATACGAGATTAGCGTATACCCCTCCGATGAATCTATTGATGAATATCTGCCTGTCGATGGATATTGGCCTGCAGGAGGTAAAAAGGGGAACGGGGGAGATCATGGAGATCACGGCGACCATAAACATTAACGATATTTCTACGGTCTCAATGATTTGTAATAGTCTTGTGTTCCCCTTGTAACTCGATTGTATAGAAATTTCCATTTTATTTAAGCGGGGGTGTCGGGTGGCACGGACAAATCCTGTCCCTGTATGTTGTAAGCAGGGATTCTTTGTCCGTGCTTACCTTGATGTACAGGAATTTCAAAGTTGTTGCCTGTTTCTTTACACACCCCATGCCCCTCTTTCTAGAGGGGAGTTTTGGGTTTCCCCTCTATTAAGAGGGGATTAAGGGGTGTGTAATCATAAAAAAGTCCTTTGGTTTTTGTTTTCTAAAACCCAGCCTAATTAATTACACAGGCAAGAAAATGATATCTGGTATTGCCTGCGTTTTTGCTGGCAAACAAACATTGAAAGGAGATATATGAGATGAGAATTATTGTTACCACGTTTCTGTTTTTACTTTTTACCAGCAGCGTTGCTTTTGCGCACGGCGAATGCTGTCTCTCAAGATCGCTTGTTGAGGCAACGACCTCTGATATTACCACCGCATCAAACTTTGGACTCTCTCTTCAGTATGAATACACCAATATGAAGACCATACGGGATGGCACCAGCAAGATAAGCCATAATACGGTGTTGGATAATGTAGCGGCAAAATGGCCTACGACGTCCATGGAGGGTAAGAGCTTCGCTATACCAACAAGAATGATTATGCAGAAGTATACCGTGTTAGGCACCTACTCAGCCACGGAGCGACTTCAATTTCTGGCCACAGTTCCGTACGTCATAAATGATATGTACATGAGGCACTTGATGAGGAGTGCTATGGGAATGGATATGAGAATGGACATGAAGATGGATACCGTGGAAGGGCTTGGTGATATGACCATTATGGGGCTCTACAAACTTTATATGGATAATCCTGATTCTCCCACAAAAAAGCTTACCCTGGGACTTGGGCTAAAACCTCCAACGGGTAAAAATGACGAAGAGACGGCTTCTGGTTCCCTTGTCCACGCCATGATGCAGCCGGGGACAGGTTCATGGGACCCCCTGTTTCTTGTTAATTACCTGCATACGTTTTCTCCTGTGGTCTTTCAAGCTAATCTTTTGTATCACATGACTACAGAAGGCGATGAGGGCTATGAATTTGGAGATAAAGTATCATTGGACCTTATTGCGAGGTATCCGTTAGCTAACTACGTAAGTCCCGGCATTGAATTAAATGGGTTTTACTCAGACCAGGACACAGACCATGACGGCAGGTACTCCAGACCGGAAGAATCCCTCTTGGACAACCCCGACAATACAGGCATTACGTCTCTCTCTGTTTCGCCTTCTCTTCGGGTGGAAATTCCTAAGACCGGCGGTAGCGTTGACCTGAAATTTCAAAAACCCATATACCAGCACGTGAGAGGCACTCAGCAGGTAGCGGACTGGAGCGCAATGGCGTCGGTTGCATGGGCATTTTAATCCGGTAAAGAGGTTGGAGCGTTTTGTGGGAGTGTTCCCACTTTCTGGAATAGTGGAACACTCCCACGGTTGTGTTTCCCTTATGGGAAAATGGTAATTATTTTATAGAAGTGTTTTAAGATGAGGAGTTTAATGGTTCATCGGTTCTTGAAATACGGCGTTTGCTTTTTCTGCACGGCAGTCTTTCTGGTACATGGGATATTGGCATCGTTTGCCGATGAAAAAGATGAGGATGCGGTAAGCCACAACGCGGGGAAAGATTGCCTGACCATCGGATGCCACGCTTCCGGAGGATGGAAACGCTTTTATCTGGCGGGAACGATTTATACTGATTCTGAAGGCACTGCGGCAAGGGCTGGCGCTCAAATAAAAGCAGAGGATGCAAACGGTACCACAGTCAATCTCACTTCTGATGCATTAGGGAGTTTTTTCTCGGCTCAGAGTATGACAGCGCCGTTTACCATATCAGTATCGTTCCGGGGGCGCAGGGTAAAAATGCCGGGTACAGCCTCCATCGGAGGCTGTAATGCGGACGGCTGTCATGTTGTTGGTTCAGCGGGAAGGGTTCATATCAGCACAAATGACATCGATTTGACAGGTACGGTAACCGGTACCGATGCGGAAAATTCTCCGGATGCAAGGACTAACAACATTACGCCGATTTCCGGTGCAAAGGTCAGCCTTAGCCTGAAAGGAAGAATCAAATATAGGACAACGACTGGTTCGGCGGGCGCCTTTACCCTTAAGAAGGTAAAGGCGAATGAATATACCCTGAAGGTCGCCAGGAAGGGTTACAAGGCATACAAACAATCCTATGAAATGAAGCAAAAGGACGTTTCATCGCTGGAAATTACGCTGAACAAAAAGTAACACATCCCCGTCTTCGTATGGAAACATGGCGGACGCTAAAGGGCGCCCACCTCTCCAAAACTTTTCATCGGTCCTTCCCCATAATAGAATGTTTGACCTTAACGTTATACTATATATAATAACGCATATACGATACAGGTTGCATTTAGAAAATTACGCATAATAAATAACGCAAAAAATCTTACGGCTCAAATTAATAAAATTACAAAAAGTTTTTGTGAAG
>VGXX01000099.1 GCA_016873155.1 Planctomycetota bacterium
TCTCATAAACGATCTATCGAAATACAGAAAACATAACGAGAACACATCCCCTTTCTCTCTTCTTTTCCATTCTCATGGTGAATGTCAATCAAAAATTCACCACACAAGAACCGGAACCGGATTTCCACAATAAATTTTCGTTCAAAATACTGTTTAAAGTGACAACGTTTTTTTTCACAAAAAATAAATACATTAGCAGCCGATATTAGTTATTAACATTCTGATATTTTGAATAAGAACAAATACGTATTGCAATATGTATATCATTTTCAATAGCTTAAATATGAATATATTTTCAATCATTAACTAATAATCCACAATTTATCAACAATTTAATTTTCTGTCGAAAACAAATCAAAATAGAGATGATTGAGTTTTTGTTTTTTAATTGTGAACAATTTATGAACAATGTGAAATCGCATTTTTCTAAGTTTTAATCTGTTATACAATTACAAACATAACGTTTCTATTATTGAAAAATGAAAATGGTAAATAATTTTTTTAGAGATTTATTTCACAACTATCAGAAGTCAGTGAATTTTTTTAATTAGGTTATTGATTGAACTGTTACGTACTACTTTCTTACATGCCAAAAAAATTCTATTAACGAGAACTTCTTTTTGTTTTGACACACAGAAATTGTTCTGTTAATATCGCCCTCCTTCGAAAATAGTTTTCATTCATTTCCAGTTCAATTTTATTCTCAAGTAATTATAGTAAGGGGAATATGGAATCTTATTCAAAAGTCTGGGACGACGTTCTTCAAAATATTCGAGAAAGAGTAGGTCCTTTACGATTCAATTTATGGTTCAAAAACACCCGCCTTGAATCTTTCAGTGATAATTATGCGAATATCATAGTACCGAATGTTTTTACCCAAGTGTGGTTACAAGATAATTTTACAGGAGTATTGAGAGAAGGAATTGGAAGATTAGTAGATAATAAAGATTTTGATATAAGATTTTCTGTCGTGAAAAGTAGTGAAGGGGAAAATGTTTCGACCACAAATGTCACTCCTTTAACTGAAAATAAAGCCGACAGCAGCAAAAACCATTCACAGGTGAATAGAATTCTGAAGTTGGAAGATTTTGTGGTCGGTCCTAACAACAGGCTTGCTTATACTGCGGCCCTCGAGATGGTTAAAGACAAATATCCTGCCTTTAATCCTCTTTTTATCCATGGTACTGTCGGCGTTGGGAAAACCCATATTCTCCAGGGGGTTTCGAATAAGGTTAAAGAAGAACAACATGTAAATGCAATATATATGTCGGCGGAGAAGTGGACAAATGAATTTATTTATTCGTTACAAAAGGGAAAAATCGAAGCATTTAGGCAAAAGTTTAGAAATGCCGACATGTTTCTCATAGATGATGTTCATTTCCTTTCTAACAAGCAAAGTACGCAAGAAGAATTTTTGCATACCTTTAATACCCTGTATGAATTATCCAAAAAGATCATATTGGCGAGTGATGCGCATCCTAAAATGATAGGCCAGTTAAAAGAAAACCTTGCGAGTCGATTTATGTCGGGTATGGTTGTCAAAATAGATAAACCTGAGTACGCTACAAGGCTTTTAATTTTGAGATCGAAAGCGGCAAAATTTGACGTATGTTTCCCTGAAGATGTATTGGAATTCATTGCAGAAAAATTTAATGATAATGTGAGAGAGGTTGAGAGCGCATTGATAACACTGTCTGCCCATGCAAAATTTAATGAGAAGAAGATAGACCTCCAGTTAGCAAATGAAGTGCTCAGTGAGTTCTTCTGTAATGAAGGAAAGATTATTAAAATCAATGAGATTGAAGAATCCGTGCTTACTTATTTCAACATATCGCGTACCGACCTTCACTCGAATAAAAAAACAAAATCTATAGCATTTCCGCGTCAAGTGTGTATGTATTTGATAAAAACACTCCTTGATTGGTCTTATCAACAAATTGGAAATTACTTTAGCAGCAAGAAACATTCTACAGTAATGTTTGCTATAAAAAAGGTGAACGAACAAATAGAAAACGATAAACAATTTAAGTTGTCAATTGAGAAGTTAATGGAAAGAATTAAGAAAGAGAAAAGATAAGCCATCGGCAGCGCTATGTATTGTTTAGACAAACTAAAGGAAAAATTAAAAGAAGATAAAGTAGATGCCTTTTTAATTACGAATGAAATAAATATCCGGTATGTTACGGGATTTACCGGTTCCGAAAGTATTCTTTTAATTACACAAAAGAATGATTATTTATTTACTGATTTTAGGTATTTAGAACAAGCGCAACGCGATGTTCCCTGGATCAGGATAATAGAAAGAAAAGTCTCTTTAATAAAGACAATTTGTAAAAAATTAAAGCAGCTTAATATTAAAAAGCTATGTATAGAGTCTTTATATATTACATTTAATCAATATAGTGAAATAAAGAATAATGTACAGGGAATTCGTTTTATACCTACTCAAGGAATTATTGAGAACTATAGAAAGCGAAAAACACAGGAAGAAATAAAAATAATACAGACCGCTATCGATATTGCCGAAAAGGCATATAGCAACATTAGAAAAAAAGTAAAAGCAGGGCTAACTGAAAAGAATTTAGCGGATATTCTAGAGTTTGAAATAAGAAAGCAGGGTGGAGAGAAAAGTTCTTTTGAAATAATTTGCGCTGCAGGTGCACGTGCCTCACAGCCACACGCACATGCAACAAATAGAAAAATACAAGCTGAAGATGCCGTCTTAATAGACTGGGGTGCCAGTTTTCAGTTTTATAATTCCGACTTGACAAGAATTAGTTTCATAGATAGAATATCCCGAAAATTTAAGAAGATATATCAAATTGTATTGGATGCACAATGTTTCGCCATTGATAGTGTAAAACCAGGGCGAAAGTCAAAAGATGTTGACCGCGTGGCAAGGGATTATATAACAAAAAAAGGGTTTGGAAAGTACTTTGGGCATGGGTTAGGGCACGGTGTCGGACTTGCGGTTCATGAATGCCCCACGATTAATGCGAGAAGCAAAGAAATATTAGAAGCAGGTATGGTATTTACAATAGAACCGGGTGTTTATATCCCAGGATGGGGAGGCATTAGAATAGAGGATATTGTATTAGTAACTCCTCAGGGATGCGCTGTTTTAAGTCATGCGCCTAAAAGATTAACAGAAATAGTAACATAAAATTAAACCTTTAGAATCTCTTTGCAAAAATCTCATATAACCATTGAAAAAACTATTCAGTGTAACCCATCATATAGATCCAATCCTTTTTCTTTTTTGCTACATTCATACTTAACAAGGGATATTCCCTCTTTATTCAATACATATTGATTGTTTTTGTTGGCTTTCCTGTTTCATAATTAAATAGAAAACTCCACAAAGGAAACGGTAATGAGCATTATAGACAAGGTAAAGCAATTGATTTCAATTATGAATGAAAACGACTTATCTGAGATTGAAATTCAGGAGGATGCAAATAAAATAAGACTCAAAAAGAGCGAGATTGGATATACTCATGCAATCTCGCCGGTGATGACCCCTTCAATCCACCCTTCCAGATTAGAGCAGGAACCCCCGCCTCATGCGCTATCAAAGGAAAGTGAAAATTTTGTAGAAATTATTTCACCTATGGTAGGAACATTTTACAGGGCAAGCGCTCCTGGCGCTGACCCGTGTGTTAATGCGGGAGATTTTGTAAATGAAGAGACCGTTGTCTGTATAATTGAAGCAATGAAAATAATGAATGAAGTGAAGGCTGAAACCGTAGGTGAAATTGTTGAAATTATTGTGAGTGATGGTGAGGCTATAGAATATGGTCAACCACTATTTCGTGTTAGACCCACGACAAAAGAGGATTGATTGGATTTTGTATACGGAGCGTAATAAATAGCGGATATTCGAACTATGTTTTCAAGGATAATGATCGCAAATAGAGGTGAGATTGCATTAAGAATTATCAGGGCTTGCCGCGAAATGGGGATAGAAACAGTTGCCATATGTTCAAAGGCCGATGAAAATGCAGCATACTTAAAACATGCAGACATCACCGTATGTGTTGGTCCTGCCGATGCCGAGAGCAGTTATTTGAATATTCCCAGTATAATTAGCGCGGCAGAGATAACGGATATTGAGGCAATTCATCCAGGATATGGTTTTTTGTCAGAGGTGGGCCACTTTGCAGAGGTTTGCGAATCTTCTAATATAGTATTCATAGGCCCAAGGTCAGAAATACTGAAAAAACTCGGAAATAAAACCGAGGCTCGAAGAATTGCCATCGCTCATAAAGTGCCGGTAGTTCCTGGTAGTGAATCTGTTATAAAAAGTCAGCAACAAGCGCTTGATGTTGCACACAAGATTGGATATCCCGTAATTATCAAGGCTTCTTCCGGCGGCGGCGGGCGAGGCATGCGTGTGGCGCACAATGATATAAGTCTTGTAAATTCACTGGCAATTGCACAGCGTGAGGCAGAGGCTGCATTTAAAGACTCTTCTATCTATATAGAAAAGTATATTGAAGATACGCGCCATGTCGAGGTTCAAATATTTGGCGATAATTACGGCAACATCATTCACTTGGGGGAAAGGGACTGTACCTTACAGCGCAGGCATCAAAAACTTATCGAAGAGTCGCCTTCTCCTCACATATCTGAGCGCTTGCGAGAAGAAATATGCAAGGCAGCAATCAAGCTTGCAAAGGCTGTAAATTACACAAATGCAGGTACTGTTGAGTTTTTGGTGGATAAGTTGGGTAATTTTTATTTTATAGAAGTAAATACTCGCCTGCAGGTTGAGCATCCTGTTACAGAAATGGTGACTGGTATCGATTTGGTGAAGCAGCAAATAAGGATTGCCTGCGGGGAAAGATTGAATGTAAAACAGAAAAAAATTCATAATGAGGGCGTAGCAATAGAATGCCGGGTTTATGCAGAAGACCCTCACAATGGGTTTAGACCTCAACCGGGAAAGATTACAACATACTATCACCCAGGTGGAAGGGGAGTAAGGGTTGATTCACATGTGCATGCTGGTTATGAAATGCCTCCATACTATGATTCATTAATATCAAAGCTAATAGTTTACCAAAAAACAAGGGAAGAAGCGATTGCTTGCATGAGAAGGGCGTTAAGCGAATATGTCATTGAGGGTATTAAAACGACCATCCCATTAAGTTTGGACTTAATAACGCATCCTCAATTTGCAAATGGGAATATTAACACCAATTTTGTAGAAAATTTTTTATCAAAAAACTAACATTAATTTAAACAGGTAAGAGAATTTTTTCTTGACACCATTTGAAAAGCATGCTAACTTATTGGCTCTTAAAAATTGAAACACAACATTCTCAGTTGTCAAACAGTTAGAATATTGTCCGTGTTCGATTTACGTTGCATAGATGTTTTATAAGACAATCGATATAGATTGTAAATACAAGATGTTTCGGACGTAAAATAAGCGTGTTATAGTTAATAGATTGTTTTGTATTTGTTATTTATTTCTTGAGATTGGAAAGGAGATTTTAAATGTTCGGTGGTCGGATGGTGAGTTTTTTGGTGGGGGGTATTGTAGTTTCTGTTTGTTCATTAAGTTTTTCACTATCTAACTTATCTTTTGGGGCAGAGTATACAGGCAATAGCGGCTGTAAATGTCACATGGGTAAGGGTTGTTTCGAGGGAGAAGAATATAAAGAAAGATTACATTCCAATACTTGGGAAAAGAGGTTAAAAGGAACACCAGATGCGGAAAATCCGGATTGTTTAAAATGTCATGGGACTGCATACGGTGAAAAGATAGCGGAGGCCGGCAAGAAATATTTACCTAATGTGCAATGCGAGGCCTGTCATGGTGCAGGTTCAGAGTATAAAAAGTTAAAAGAAAACTATGAAGGTAAGGGTAAAGATGCATTTAAAGAATTGTTAAAGAAAGACCCGCTTACTGCAAGAAAAGTACAATACGACGCTGGTCTTATTGTTGCCGGAATCAATGGTCCTGCAACGGTAAAGGAGCAGTGCCTGAAGTGTCATTGGGAAAGCAAAGATGACAAGAACAAATGCCCAAAAACAGATAAAGTTATGGATTATAAAGACGCTTTTAAGAAAGACGATCATCGCGACAATGATGAAATTGATGATGTAATAAAAAAGATGTCTGCTGAAGATAAGAAGAAGTGGGCATCCTTATTACCAAAGGATGAAATTCTTAATACGCCGTTAAAACCAAAGAAAAAGGAATAACTCTTTAAGCTTAAGAGTTATAGCTGAGGAGGATTCCGTAAATGGTTTATAAGCCAAAAAAAAGCTTGATGACAGAAGTAATATCAGGCTTAAAGAAAATTCAAATACCAGCATTTTTAGTAGTGTGTGTGACTATCGTTACATTATCGCCTGCATTGTTACTTGCAGGCGATAATGGTCCGTGTATTGAGTGTCATACAAAACCTGACAAATTAAAGGTTGCAGAAAAGGCAAAAATAGACCCTGTAACTGGGGAAATCAAAGTATTATCGATGTTAATCGACGAAGCCACTTTTAAGGCGTCAGCACATGGTGGTGAGGACTTTTTCTGCACCGACTGTCATCAGGATTTAGATGGAAAGGATGTGACTGAAGGTCATAAGCCAAATCTAAAACCAGTGGATTGTATTACTTTTTGTCATGATGATCCTGCCGAAGAATATCTGCAGAGCACCCATGTAAAATTGATGCGAGAGAACAACAAGGATGTGCCTACGTGCAAGGACTGTCATTCTGGTTTATCATATCACTATACATCCGTAGGGGAAAAATCTCCCAGGGATGTTCCAAGGGGAACCGATCCTCTTCACAGAAAGTTAACGATTGACGCTTGCGGTTCTTGTCATCAGGATTATCTAAATAGTTACAAGAATAATGCACATGGCCAGGTTGCAACGTTAGGTCACACGACAACTGATGTGCCTGTGTGTTTTGATTGTCACGGTAAGCACAAAATATTAAATTCATCAGATCCAGAATCAAAGGTAGGGAAAGAAAGAATTATAGAAACATGCGGTAACTGCCATGCAAATGCAAATGCAAGTTTTGTCAAGCACGTTGAACATCCACAGATTAAAAATATTAAATATTACAAAACCTTACTTGCTGCTGTAAAAAATGCCCGAAGTGATCCTGGAAATCTTAAAAAAGTTATCAAAAACCCGCAAACAATATTATGTATAGTATTTGTAATGTATGTGGGAATACTGGCGTTTACGTTTTCCGCATTCGGACTCCATTCCTTATTAAGTTGGTTTGCAGTAGTTCGAGACGAATACAGGAGAAAGGAGCATGGTGATGACGAGCAACACTAATTATATTAGGTTTCGCCTTTTTCACAGATTTTGCCATTTTTTGATAATCATTAGTTTTTTTGGTCTTGTTCTAACAGGGATGCCATTAGCATTCAGGGGATATGGCTGGGCAAGATGGCTTTATGAGTTATTTGGCGGATATCCCACCGCCGGTTACATCCATCGTGTTTGTGCGCTTATCACTTTTTTTGCCGCATTTATACACTTCATATATCTCTTTTATAGTATATCAGTACAAAAGAAAAAGGGATTTTTCTGGGGACCTAATTCACTCCTTATTCAGCCAAGGGATGTCTTTGATATAATTGGAGACATCAAATGGTTCCTTGGTATCGGGAAGCGTCCTAATTTTGATTGCTGGATATATTGGGAGAAATTTGAGTATTTATCTCTAATGTGGGGAACTCTAGTAATGGCACTTACAGGGTTAATATTATGGTTCCCGGTGCAATTCACTAAAATTATTCCGGTTTCGGTAGCAGGCATAATCGATCTTCCTAGTATCGCCTTAATAATTCACAGATATGAAGCTATTCTTGCAGCTGGTTTTATCTTCACAATCCATTTTTTCCATACTCATTTACTTCCGGAAAAAATGCCTGTTGACGAAGCGATTTTTACGGGCAGAATAACTGAGGAAGAGTTTAAACACGAGCGTTTAAACCAGTATAAAAGGCTAGAACGCCAACGACAATTGGATAATCTTAAAATTGCCCCACCGTCTTTGTTTGTAAGTTTTCTGACCAGGCTGTTTGCAGTTCCAATTTTGATCACAGGGCTAATCATGGTTGGCCTGATGTTTTCAGCACTTCTCGTTTGGGCTATTTGATTACATTATTGAAATAATCCTAGCAAGCAATTTGTTGCTGTAAAGTCTGAAATTATTTAGAGAAAGTACTATTAGTGCTTTTGGTTTACAAAATAACATGACTTACAGGGTTTTAATTGCAGATGATGAAGAACGCATGCGAAGAGTGCTTGCTATGGTATTTGATGAAATGAAAGATACTAAAGTTGTTACAACAAGCAATTGTGTAACAACTTTAGATTATCTTGACAAAGAACGTTTTCATCTTCTCATAACAGACCTAAAAGTACCTGAAGTAGGAAGATTAGACTTTCTGAAAGCAATCAAAAACAAGTCGCCAGATCTTCCTGTAATTGTTCTTACCGCATATGGCTCAGTTGAATCTGCAATAGATGTTATGAAGGAGGGTGTCTTTGATTATCTTACAACACCCTTCGAAAATGACATTCTTAAACTAGCCGTAAAAAGAGCCTTGAAGATAAGCTCTTTGACAATTGAAAACAAATATCTCCGTCAAGCCCTTGAATCACAGTACAATTTTGAAAATATTATTGGTAACTCTCCACAAGTATGTGATGCTTTAAGGTTAGTTGGCGATGTGTCCAAAACTGATTCTACTGTATTGATAACAGGCGAAAGTGGAACTGGAAAAGAATTAATTGCGCGTGCAATACACTACAATAGTAACAGGGCAGGCGGACCGCTTATCGTACTGAATTGTGCCGCAATACCGGAAAATTTATTGGAAAGTGAACTCTTTGGTTATGAAAAGGGTGCATTTACCGGTGCGGAAAAGACAAAAAAAGGACGTATTGAATTAGCGGCAGGCGGGACTTTTTTCTTGGACGAAATATCGGAGATGAGTGCTGCTATTCAAGCAAAGGTGTTGCGTGTTGTTGAGGCAAAAGAGTTAGAACGTTTAGGTGGCACTGAAACAATAAAAGTAGATGTTAGAATTATTTGTGCTACCAATAAAAACCTTGAAGATTTGGTTAAAGCAGGAAAGTTTAGAGAAGATTTATACTATAGAATCAGCGTTTTCCCTATAACGTTGCCGCCGTTAAGGGATAGAATAGAGGATATCTTACCACTAAGTAGGCACTTCCTAAAAAAGTTTTCAATTAAAATGGGAAAAGCTCCAATTTCGTTGGGGAAAGAAGTTGAAAAAATATTTATGTTGCATAAATGGGAAGGCAACGTTAGAGAATTACAAAATGTCATTGAGCGTGCTGTAATATTATGTAAAGGGAATGTTATAACAGCCGAGCATCTTCCTGTTTCCATAGTAAAGAGTTCTTATATCATTGAAAAAGAGAGACACAATCAGATCGCGACTTTTCTTCAATTTGATATTCCACCAAATGGACTATCGTTGGATGCCTTAGAAAAGCAATTAGTTACGCAAGCGCTTGAAAAAAGCAAAAACAATAAAACAAAAGCAGCCAAATTGTTAGGTTTAACAAGAGGAACTTTTCGATATAGGTTGCAAAAATATGGTTTAGTTAATTAGCTGTGGCAAATATCAGCCAGCGCTAATTACAACTACTACCTATTAATTATGAAATTAAATTTCTGTAATATGCTCTTCTAAGGTTATGTTAAGAGAAATTACGGTGTATGGATTGTTTTGGTACAAATTGTGCTACGGTCTTTTAGCTTTCTAAATTTAGGAGTGCGTTTTTAAATTGTTAAATTTTACTAATAGTTACGAAAGGGGGTGAATATGGATATGAAGAAGAGTACTTTGGGAGTAATTGGTATTTTTAGTGTGTTTGCTTTTTTAGCTCAAACCGTTTTTGCAGCATGGGATAAACCTTGTGACAAGAGGCAGATTTTGGAAGCTTACTGGTGCGATGCATGTAAAGATGTTAGAGAGTTTAACGAGTGCTCGGAAATTGGCTATATATGGGATTTTGCTAAACATCGTGCAGCAGGAGATAAAACACATACCGATTTACCAACCTGCTGGGCATGTCAGAAAATAGCATATAGTTGTGTTAATACCAATTGTAAGAAGTACGGTGTATGTTTGCCTGCACCTGGCGCTTGTGATGAATGTGGTGATGATATTACAAGTAAAAAGATTTGGGCTAGGACATTATTTAAATGTCCAAAGTGCAGCAAAGAAACCCCAGAACCGGGTAAAGGTTTCACTACTATAAAAGGAAGGTATGCACCGCAAGTTGAAAAAGCCGGTGACTGCGAAACCTGTGGTGTACCTCTTGAAACAATTTGTACAAAGTCAGGTACGTGTCCACATGTATCTAAGTAGTTTTATTTTACTTAGTTTAGTTATTTACTTTTAGTAACTAGGAGGTAAAGGAGAAGCGATGAAAGGGAAGGGATTGTTAGGAGCGTTGGTGGTGGGAGTGTCGGTGGTGGTAGGTGGGGTAGCGAGCGCTGGGTTTATCCAGGGTACGCATGTGAAGACGGAGATGCCTGGGCCGTTTTTTATAACGACGTCGCCGGATGGCGGGACGTTGTACATATGCAATCAGTCAGGGCATAGTGTGACGTTTGTGGATGCCAGGACGCAGAAGGTATCGGGCGAGGTAGCGGTGGGGGTACAGCCTGAGGCAGCGGCGCCTACGCCGGACAATGCATTTTTGTATGTATGCAATGCGGAGAGTGACAGCGTATCGGTGATTGATATAGCGAGGAGGCAGGTGGTAAAGGAGATCAAGGTAGGGGACTGGCCGAGCGGTATAAAGATAACGAAGGATGGGAAGACGGCGTATGTAGCGTGTTCAGGGAACATGTGGAACACGATAGACGTGATAGATACCGGCAAGATGGAGAGGACCAGGTCGATATTCACGAGTGATTACGGTCCAAGGACATTGGACATATCACCGGATGGCAAGACGCTGGCAGTGATTTGTGACACGGTTGGTTCAATCAACAGGAGTGTCAATTTTATTGATATAGCCAGCAGTAGGGTGCTTGAGAAGAGGGTAATCAGGGAGAGTTCCAATTTGAGGGATATTGTATATACGCCTGACGGTCAGTATGTAGCGGTGACGTATGAAACTCCCAAGAACTGGTTGCCGGTGTGTGAGGCGGAGAACGGGCAGGTATTTACGAACAACATAGCAATATTGGAGACGAAGCCGGGTGGTAAGGTAGCGAGGTTGCCATTGGACGAGCTCAACAACTACGATGGAAATCCATATGGGTTAGCGATGGATCCCAAGGGCAGGTATTTGTATATTGGGGTAAGGGGTATGCATCGTGTAACGATACTGGATATGACCAAGGCGTTGAACGTAGTCAGGGGCAACTCGCAGGCAGAGTTAGATTATCTCAGGGATGATCTGGGATTTGTGAGGGATTATCTGGTGGCCAGGGTGCCTACGGGACTTGGGCCAAGCTCAGTATGTTTGTCACCGGACGGGAAGATTTGCTATGCAGCCAACTATTTTTCCAACAACGTGACAGTAATCAGGACGCCAGTGGATTAATGGTTAAGAGGGAATGTGATTAGGTATTCATGATAGGGATTATAAGGAGGAGAAAAATACAATGAAGAGTGGAATGATAAAGATCGGTATCATAGCTGCCCTAGGTATAGCCGGGGTAGTGACGACCGGTCAGTTGATGGCAGGGACACCGCAGGTGGTATCGACGATACAGACAGGTCCGGAGTGGGAGCCGCTTCCAAGGGCTGAGCCGTTGACGGTGCCAGAGGTGCATTATAGGGTAAAACACTCACCGT
>VGXX01000100.1 GCA_016873155.1 Planctomycetota bacterium
TGAACACCCTCATGTACGAGGTTGGCAAGGTAATTGTAGGACAGAAATATTTAATTGAAAGACTGTTAATCGGTATCCTTTCCAACGGACATGTATTGTTGGAAGGTGTTCCCGGATTGGCTAAAACGATGTCAGTCATGACGCTTGCCAAATCATTGCAAGCCGGTTTCCAGAGGATACAGTTCACGCCGGATTTACTCCCTGCCGATTTGATCGGCACCCTCATTTATAATCCCAAAAGCGGTGATTTTACAGTGAGGAAGGGACCTATCTTTACCAACATTGTCCTGGCCGATGAGATCAACCGCGCCCCTGCAAAGGTTCAGAGCGCGCTCCTGGAAGCGATGCAGGAAAGACAGGTCACAATCGGAGACCAGACATTTAAGTTGGACGACCCCTTTCTTGTGTTGGCTACCCAAAATCCGATTGAGCATGAAGGCACGTATCCGTTGCCTGAAGCGCAGGTAGACCGTTTTATGTTTAAATTGAATATTACGTATCCTGATAAGAAGGAAGAACGTGAGATTATGGAACGCATGGCATTGACCAAAAAGGATTTTAGCGTGAATCCCGTAATTTCTCCCAAAGACATTCTCCGTCTGCGTGCCTTAGTTGATGAGATTTATATAGATGACAAAATCAAGGATTACATTATTGATATCGTATTCGCATCAAGGGATCCAAAGGCGTACAACCTGGAATTGGAAGAGTTCATAGAATACGGCGCTTCCCCGCGCGCAACAATCTATCTTACGCTTGCCGCCAAGGCGCATGCATTTATAAAAGGCAGGGGATTTGTGACTCCTCAGGATGTTAAGTCTATAGGGATGGACGTCCTTCGGCATCGTGTAATTGTGACATACGAGGCTGAGGCAGAGGAAATAAATTCTGAGGGAATTATACAAAAGATATTCGACAACGTGGAAGTGCCGTAAAGTATCACATTGTAAAAACTTCTTGTGTTAACAGACTTTTTAAGTGGCGAGTGTCAGGTGTCGTGTGGCGATAAAACGTCACCCGTCACGTGTCACACGTCTCCTTTATTTACTTTAAGTGCGGCTCTGCTGCGTTATGGCATGATCCCAAAAGAGATATTAAAAAAAATTCAGCAAATACAGATTCATACCCGTCGTCTTGTCAATGAGGCGTTTGTAGGTGAGTATCACAGCGTTTTCAAAGGGCGGGGTATGGAGTTTGACGAGGTGCGTGAGTATCAACCTGGCGATGAAATCCGGACGATTGACTGGAATGTGACTGCCCGTATGGGCCGCCCCTTTATTAAACGGTATGTAGAAGAGCGCGAATTAACGGTGATGCTTCTTGTCGATGTGAGCGCATCGGGAAACTTTGGGTCAATAAAGCATTTGAAAAATGAGGTCGCAACGGAAATCTGCGCAATTTTGGCGTTATCTGCCATAAAGAATAACGATAAGGTGGGCATGATCATGTTTACGGACAAGATCGAGAAATTTATCCCTCCTAAAAAAGGACCAAAACATGTCCTGAGAGTTATCCGCGAACTTCTGTGTGCACAGCCGACCGGCAAAGGGACAAATATCTCCGTTGCCTTAGAATATTTAAACAAGATAACCCACCGGCGCACAATTTCATTTATTGTGTCTGATTTTATAGCAAATGACTATGCGCATGCGGTGCGTATTGCAAATAAAAGGCATGACATGATTGCGATTACCATTGTAGACCCCAGAGAACAAGAATTGCCCAATGTGGGTTTTATTGAATTAAGAGACGCAGAGTCAGACGAGATACTGCTGCTTGACACGGCAGACTCGCTCGCAAGAAAAGAATTTGGCGCTTTGAACAACCGACGGAGTCTGGAGCGGTCAAGGTTGTTCCGGTCAATGGGTGTTGATGAAATCGTGATCAATACGAACAGACATCATGTAGAGCCCATTGTCCGCTTCTTCAGGATGCGGGAAAAGAGATATTAAAGGAATTTCCTAGAGCGGCGTAGCCGCAACCAAGAAAAATTACTTAATACTGAATAATAAATACTGTTGTTTGTTTTTTTGACAAATTCGAAATCCAAATATCGAAATCCGAAACAAATTCTGATATCAAATGAAAGAAATTAAAAACGAGGTTTGGAACATTTGAAGTTGTAATTTTGAAATTGTTTCGAATTTCGGATTTCGTGCTTCGGATTTAGCGGTCTTTAATGAACAAAAACTTACAAAAAAAGAAGTTTTTACAGGGTAATACTATATTGAGTAAACTATTGATTTCGGTGTTAGTTGTATATACACTGGTGCTTTCAAAAGATATTGCTTTCGCTCAGCAATCGAATGATACGGAATATAGGGGGAAGGTAGAGGCAGTTGCAAGTGTCGATAAAGATGAAGTGACGATTGGCGATAAAATAAAATTGGTAATTCGGGTAAAATACAAGGACGATATTACCGTACAATTTCCTGAAGTTGGTAAGCAAATCGGCGTATTTGCTATAAAAGAAGCCGGCATTGCCGGGACGCCTGAAAGAGAAAAAGACGGGTATTCGGTTGTTGAACGAAACTACGTATTGAATTCATATGAAATTGGTCGTCATGCGATTCCTTCTTTGAAAATAAAATACAAAGGGAGTCGTGGCGAAGGTGAAGCTGCTGCAAATGAAGTAATTATTGATATCAAGGGAGTTATAAAAGAAGGAGAAATGTCGGGCGATATAAAAGACATTCTTCCTCCCGTTGACGTACCCATGAGTTTCAAGCGGTTGATTGTATGGATTTCCGTTGGCATGGGATTACTTTTATTATCGGGTATTATTTGTGGATTGGTCTATAAATTTAAAAAGCGGTCAAAAATTCAGGAACAGACGTTTATCAAACGAACACCTCATGAGATTGCCTATGAATTACTGGAGAGGTTGTCAAGGGAGGATTTGATTGCGAAAGGTTTAGTCAAGGAGTATTATTACCGTATAACCAATATTTTGCGCCACTATATTGAGGATCGATTTGGTTTGTTGGCCCCTGAGCGTACGACAGAGGAATTTTTTACGGAAATGGCGCATACGAATCAATTAGATGATACTCATAAAATATTGATTCGGGAATTTCTTGAGCGCTGCGATATGGTAAAGTATGCTAAATACGGGCCGTCCAAGTCAGAAATTAAAGAGACCTATGATGCGGCAAAGCGGTTTATAGACGAAACGAAGGAACGGTTAGAAGAGAAGGAGGTGATTGCCGATAGAAAATGAATGGATAACATTTTTACAGACAGGTTTAAAACCTGCCTGTATGCAACAGAAGAAGGTGTTTGTTTTTGTCTGGTTTTCACCTTGAAAGATTAATGGTAACGTCTATTTTAAACCTTTTTTTAAAGGGTAAAAAAATGGTTAAAGCGCCGGAAAAATTTTTAGACAAGTATTTAAGCCGTGGAAAAGGTGTTGCAAGTAAAACAGGTAAAAAGTCATCAAGGGTACAAATGCGTAAAATTTCAGATGATGAACTTGCGAGACTTAAACAAAATTTGCAGACAGTGTGGGGTGTTTATTGTACACCGGAGATTAAGGAAATCCTTTCAAAGAAGCAGGATGTTAAATTATTGACGATAGACGGCAGTAATGTGTGTTTAAATATAGGTTTTATGGATAAGGGTATTTTAATGGAATATGAGTTAGACATGGGTGATCAGAAAGAGTTGGCAGGCGCCCGAATATATAAACAAGACAGGATAATTATAAACAGGTATTTTACACCGGAGAGTGGTATAGAAGCGCTTCTTAAAACAACCAACGATGCGCTCCATGTGATGGTTGATATTCTCATAGATAGAGAACTTTCCGAATCAGAGATATGGAATGCCATTGAAAAAGGCGAACAAATTCATCTATCAACCATATAGTATCTTAGTAACAGTTCAGCACCCCCACCTAGCCTCCCCCATCGAGGGGGAGGAAGCGTCTTTCCCCCGCCCCTGGTGGGAGGGGATAGGGGAGGGGGGGGACTGAAACGTATTTTCAAAGATAAAAATTGCGTTCAATGATTTTTCATGACCCTTTAATACTTTTTTTAATTGTAGTCATTCTTCCACCCTTAGTTTATTTTTACCTTCGCCGTAAGGTAACAAACCAGGTTCTCTTTCCCTCTCTGGAGATGCTGAAGAAACTGAAACCCTCGTTTTTTCAACGCCATAGATATATATTGATTATACTCCGGTCCGCAGTCATTGTGCTGCTTGTGGTTGCCCTGGCGCGACCCCAATACGGAAATGAACAAACAAAGGTAACCACGGAAGGGATAGATATTGTGCTTGCTGTGGATGTTTCGGGGAGTATGCTGGCGGAAGACTTTGAGATGGGGGGCAAACGGTATAATCGGCTTTATGTCATCAAGCAGGTGGTGAAAGATTTTATTCAGAGGCGCATAAACGATCGCATCGGTTTGGTCGTTTTTTCCGGACGGGCGTATACGCAATGTCCCATGACTCTCGACTACGGGATGTTGTTACAACTTTTAGAAAAGGTGGAGATCGGGATGATAGAAGACGGCACGGCAATAGGCTCTGCCATTAGTTCGTCTGTGGATAGGCTCAGGGGCACTAAGGCAAAGAGCAAGGTGACTGTTCTCCTGACAGACGGAAGAAACAATGCCGGAGAAATAGATCCCTTTACCGCCGCAGAAATTGCCAAAACTTTTGGTATCAAGATTTATGCAATAGGCGCCGGTACGAAAGGGCTGGCGCCATTTCCCGCGATAGACCTCTTCGGGAACAAGGTGATGAGACAGGTGAAAATTGATATAGATGATGCGTCCCTGACGGAGATCGCAAAAATAACCGATGGAAAATATTACAGGGCGACGGATACGGAATCGCTGAAAGAGATATACAGCCAGATAGACAAACTCGAAAAAACAGAATCAGAGGTAACGCACTACACGGAATACAACGAATTATTTCATTATTTTTTACTGCCGGCTTTCGGGTTATTATTATTTGAATTGGGTTTAACCAAAACACGATACAGGAAAATACCTTAAATGGGACGCAGATTTTCGCAGATAATTTTGTAATTACTCTAAATTATATTGTGTGAATACGTTTTACAATACCCAACCCCTCCCAAGAGGGGACTTCTCAATTCCCCTCTTGGGAGGGGTTAGGGGTGGGTAAAGTTGCATTACTCTATGAAATACGGAAACCTTAACTATCTTTATTTACTCCCTATTATTCTACTCCTGATTCTTGGATATGTCCTCGTCTTCAGAAGAAAGGCGATGGATTTGAATATCTTTGCAAATATCGAGTTATTACAAAAGGCCGGACTCTCGATTAACTGGAAGAGACAACGGCTCAAGGCCACATTGATAATCGTGGGTGTGCTTTTTTTGATATTCACACTCATTGAACCCAAATGGGGGTATCACTGGGAAGAGGTGGAGAAAAAGGGTATCGACATTGTGATTGCCATTGACACTTCCCGCAGCATGCTGGCTGACGATGTGAAACCCAACAGGCTGGAAGTGGCAAAAAGGGAGGTCGAAGATTTGCTGAATGTGTTGGAAGGAGACAGGATCGGCCTGGTTGCATTTGCAGGTTCGGCATTTGCCTATTGCCCATTAACGTCGGACTATGGGGCTTTTCGCCTTTTCCTAAACGATTTAAACACAAACATTATTCCGCTGGGAGGCACTGCCATCGCAGAGGCGATAAGAAAAAGTATTGCCACCTTTGAGGTAAATTCAAAAAATCACAAGGCTGTCATATTGATTACCGATGGGGAGAATCATGAGGACGATCCCATAAAGGCTGCCGTACAGGCAAAAGAACAGGGTGTCGTTATCTATACGGTAGGCGTGGGAAAGAAAGACGGTTCTTATATCAGGATTAAGGATGACAGTGGCAATGATGCATTACTGAAGGACAGACAGGGACAGGTCATCAAGTCAAGATTGGATGAGATTACCTTAAATAAAATTGCGTTGGAAACGGGTGGACTTTATACGCCGGCGTACGGAACGCAGTGGGGTTTGGAGAAGATTTACAGGGATAGCATTGCAAAGATAGAAGAATCTACGTATAAGACTCAGAGGGTGAAAAGATATATAAATCGTTTTCAAATACCTCTTTTTGTTGCAGTAGTGCTTATCGCTCTGGAAAGTTTTTTGATGGATAGAAAAAAGGAAGTAATTCACCGCAAAGGCACAGAGGACGCAAAGGAAATGCAAAATGCGCAGGGCTTGGGCTGAGCGAAGTGAAACCCAACAGTTTACTGAATCAGCAGGCAGTGATGATAAATATGTTCAATAAGAAAAACAAAAGGTGTAAATTAAGCTTTTTCGCGGGTTCAAGCTTGCAACTTGAACCCCCTTTTAGAGGATATAAATTATTAAGTATTTTTCTGGCTGGAATACTCGGTTGGTCATCCATAGGCTGGATAGACCCGCTGGCCGATAAAATAAGAGAAGGAAATCAGCTTTACCAGGATGGCAACTATGATGGGGCGTTGGACAAATACGTGAATGCACAAATAGATTCACCCAAAACACCTCAATTGGATTTTAACATTGCCGACGTTCAGTACAAAAGAGGCAAATATAACGAGGCATCCCAATTATTTGAGAAGGTAATAAAATCCGATGATATAGGAATGAAGGCAAAATCAGGTTTTAACCTGGGCAACACCATGTACCGCCAGGGGAAAATGAAAGAGGCGCTGGAATGTTATAAGAAGACGGTGGATTATATTAACGAAACGGCATCCGCTTCAACTGAACTTGATGCATTAAAAAACGATGCCAAATATAACTATGAATACGTTGAAAAGAAGATGAAAGAACAGCAGCAGAAACAGCAAAATCAGGATCAAAAGGATCAGCAGCAGAAAGAAGACCAGGAGAAGAAAGACGAACAGTCGGATGAAAATAAAGGCGAGGACAAAGAAAAACAGGAATCGCAGGAGGATAAACAACAGCCCACGCCGGAAGATACACAGGAAAAGAACAAGGACAAAAAAGACGAGAATCAGAGTGGGTCTGATAACGATAAACAAAAAGACCAGCCCGAAGGGCAGCAGCAACAACAGCGGCCGCAGGAAATGAAACAGATGTCGAAAGAGGAAGCGGAACGATTGCTCGATGCCTTGAACCAGTCAGAAAAAGAGGCGAGGGCTATGGTAAGAGATACGCAGAAACACCACCATAAGTCAGTTGAAAAGGACTGGTGATTTGCAAATCTTTGCGATTTCAGCGTACTTTGTGATGAGCCGGTTTTTTATGTTTTAGAAAGGTGCTGTAAGATGGTAAAATACGTCAGGTTTTTTAGTCTATGGTTCGGAATTGCAATAATCTTTGGATGTATTCAGAATACATTTGCAGAGGATATTAGTTTAACGGCAACCATTGATCGGAATTCCTTAACAATAAACGACCGGTTACAATTGACCCTTACTATCCACGGAACGCAGGACACTGCGCCGCCATCATTTCCCGGCATCGATGGATTTACCTTGTTATATGGTCCAAAGATTTCAGCGCAGACAAATATTATCAACGGCGTTGTTTCCGTCAGTAAGGGGTATACGTATGTGTTGCAGCCTGCCGCAAAGGGTAAGTTTACCATCGGGCCGTCTACGGTTGAATACAAAGGGAAGGTCTATACTTCCAGTCCTGTAACCGTGGAAGTAGCCGATACTGCCCCATCGTCCGGCTCGCAAGCGCCGGACATGAGTAAGCTTGTTTTTGTTGAATTGAGCGCCGATAAGAATGAGGCCTACATATACGAGCAGGTTATTCTATCTTTTAGATTTTATTTTCAAAAGGGGTTGCCGGTTGCTGATATAGATTATGTGTCGCCAGGCACAAAAAATTTTATGGAAGAAAAACTCGGCGACCAAAGGCAGTACGAAGAAATCCGGGATGGGATTGTGTACAATGTTTTGGAATTACGCACAGCCCTTTTCCCGATGGTTTCCGGAGAACTTCCAATATCACCGGCGAGATTAAAATGCAATTTAATTATTCAACAGCGGAGAGACCATCGGGATTCGCCGGTTGACAGCCTTTTTTCGGATGCGTTCTTTGATGACTTCTTTGGCAGGGGGCAGAAGAGGTATCCCGTTGAGAGGACAACAGGGCCGGTTACCGTAAAGGTTCGTCCGTTGCCTGAACAGGGTAAACCCAGGGAATTTAATGGCGCAGTAGGTACTTTTGACATGGAGGTCTCCGTAAAGACGCAACACGTAAAAGTAGGCGACCCAATCACGCTTTCCATGTCGGTATACGGTGAAGGGAACATTCAAACAATAAACGAGCCTTTGCTGGCGTTGAATAATGAAAAGGATTTTAAACTATATCCTGCCGAATCAAATACCCAGATCACCAATCAGGAGGAATTGATTCGTGGTCGTAAGGTGTTTAGTAAGGTTATTGAACCTCAAAAGACGGATTTGAAAGCTATTCCTGCAGTAGTATTTAGCTTTTTCGACCCACGCGTAGGACAGTACAGGACAATTACGAAAGAACCGATACCCATCGTTGTCGAAGCAGGCGAACAGGAAATGCCCATTCAACTGACGCTTTCGGGGAATACTATTGTCCCCGCAAAACAACAAGCTCAAATACTCACGCAGGATATCCTGCCTATTATGACAAATCTGTCTTCATTGCGAAACCAGGGAGAACGCATTTATACAAGCCCGTTTTTTATAGCGTGTCTTTCTATCCCGGCAGTTGCGGTTATAGCCTCTTTTTTTGTAACGAGACAAAAAGAACGGCTGCAAACGGATATCGGATATGCCAGGGATAAACGGGCGCATGCAATAGCCAAAAAGAGATTGGCGCTGGCAAAATCTGCGCTTTCTCAAAACGCCCAAAAAGAGTTTTATTCATCTCTTTCCAAATCGATGGCAGATTACCTGGCGGATAAATTTAATATTTCTGCCGCAAGCGCTACAGGTGACAAGGTCGGTATTTTATTAAAGCAACGAGGGGTTGGTGACGATATAATTGAGGAAATTTATCGCTGTTTGACAGATTTCGATTACCGGCGCTTTTCGAAAGACGGCGGTACAAAGGAAGAAATGGATCATTCTTTAACGCTTGCAGAACAACTCATTACAAGACTGGAGAGACAATTATAATGAAGGTACGGTCGTGGGTTCTTTCTTTATGTGTACTATTGTTTCTAGGATGCGGGATGCGAATTGCATTTTGCGGATCGTCTAAATCCGAAATCCGAAATCCGAAATCCGAAATCTCAAAGGATGAGGCCATAAAATTATTTACCAGCGCGAACGAGAATTATCTTCAGGCTGCAAAGTGTATTGCAGCAAAAAATAATCAGGAGGCAGACCTAAAGTTAAAAGAGGCGGCAACACAATACGAAACTATATTGGCAAATGGATTCATGCACGGTCAGATATATTATAATCTGGGAAACACCTATTACCGCAGGGGAGAATTGGGGAAGGCCGTCTTAAATTACCGTAAAGCCCAGCGGCTAATGCCCAGAAATGCAGACCTGGCAGCCAACCTGAAATTAGTAAAGAACTCCATCGAAGACAAAGAATTGCCGAACGAAATCCCGGTTGTACTCCGAAGGATTTTTTTCTGGTTTTTTCTCCTGAACGGAAAGGAATTAATCGTAGCAGCCGTGTCCCTGTATGTAGTGTTCATGACGTTGGTTTTCTTCTTAATTATTCTCAAATACGGATGGCTCAGGAGATTGATGATAGGTTTTTCCGCCGGTCTATTTATTGCGGTAGTATCGCTGGGAATTAAAATCCATAGTGAACAAGGTGTGAGTCGTGGAGTAATCATTACCACAAAATGCCAGGTGCGGTACGGGCCGGGAGAAGAGTACGAACCTAAGTTTGAAATACACAATGGTGCGGAATGTCTGATCGAGGGAGAGAAAGACGATTGGTACAATGTATATGTTTATGTGGGGGTGAAACAGGAGGCCGGTTCAAAACCGGGCGCTGAGGAAAAGGTTGGCAAAGACGTTAGAAAGGGATGGCTGCAAAAAAAGGATGTGGGTGTAATTTAACAAAAAGCTATAATTTACGATTTATATCTTAAATCGTAAATCTCAAATCGTAAATCTCAAATATATTTGTTCAGATTGGGGGCAGCATGGGTGGATTGTATGGAAAATTGATGATAGCCGCATATATTACGTTTTGTGCTGTTTTGTTGGGGTTTATTGTCATGTGCGTGGTGTGTGGAAGAAAGGGTGATAAGAAGTCATTAAAATGAAAAATACTATAAACATTGAAAAACTACGATTCGAGGATTTGCATCTGTCGAAGGAACTGCAAAAGGCAGTTACTGAGCTTGGTTTTGAAGAAGCGACCCCAATTCAGTATCAGGCCATTCCCTATATTCTGGAAGGAAAAGATATCATTGGTCAGGCGCAAACAGGCACGGGGAAAACCGCAGCTTTTGGGATTCCGACGTTAGAGATGGTAGAACCGGAAAGCAGGAAAGTACAGGCAGTAATTTTGTGTCCCACAAGAGAGTTAGCTATCCAGGTAGCAGAAGAGTTGAAAAAACTCTCAAAATATAAAAAGGGTGTTGAGATATTGCCCATTTACGGCGGTCAGCCTATAGAACGCCAGATTAACGGATTGAGAAAAGGTGTGCAAATTATTATCGGCACTCCGGGCCGCGTCATGGATCATATGGAACGCCGTACCTTAAAACTGGATAACGTAAAAATAATTATATTGGATGAAGCGGACGAGATGCTGGATATGGGATTTAGGGAAGACATTGAATTTATTTTGAAAAAAATCCCGGAGCAAAGACAAACCATTCTCTTCTCCGCCACCATGCCTCAGGCTATTTTAGATTTGACGAAAAAGTATCAGAACAACCCTAAATTTATAAAGGTGGTGCATAAGGAGTTGACGGTTCCCAGTATCGAGCAGTTTTATTATGAAGTCAAAGAGAAGGCGAAACCGGAGGTACTGTCTCGTTTGATCGACACCTACGATCTGAAATTATCGCTGGTGTTTTGTAATACAAAGAAACGTGTGGACGAACTGGTGGGACACCTTCAGGCAAGAGGTTACATGGCTGATGGGCTTCACGGGGATATGAACCAGACGCAGAGAGACAGGGTCATGTCAAAATTCAGAAAAGGCGCTATTGAGATTTTAGTTGCAACCGATGTGGCAGCCAGGGGAATTGATGTCGAAGATATAGAAGCCGTTTTCAATTATGATGTGCCGCATGACGAGGAATATTACGTCCACAGGATCGGAAGAACAGGCAGGGCGGGCAGAACAGGGCGTGCATTTACCTTCGCGGTAGGCAGGGATATTTATCAAATACGGGATATACAACGATACGCAAAGACAAAAATTACGTTCCAGGAGGTTCCCTCTGTCAGCGATGTGGAAGAAATTAAAACCAACCTGCTTTTGGAAAAAGTAAAAGAGTCTATCGGTAAAGGGCATTTGGGGAAATATATCAATTGGGTTGAACGGCTGATCGAGGAAGAGTATACTTCCCTGGATATTGCCGCATCTCTGTTAAAAATGGTTATAGGCGAAGACGGCAAGGAATCGCCGGTGCAGAAGGAAGACTTTGGCGACACGGGGGCAGCGCCCGGGATGGTGAGGCTGTTTATCAATGTCGGCAAAAAGCAGAAAATACGGAAGGGAGACATTCTGGGTGCAATTGCCGGGGAAACAGGCATTTCCGGCAGGTTAATCGGAGACATCGACGTCTTCGACAAGTTTACCTTCGTCGAAGTGCCGGTAGAATATGCACAAGACGTCCAGGATGCCATGCAGGATATCAAAATTCGAGGTAA
>VGXX01000101.1 GCA_016873155.1 Planctomycetota bacterium
CCTTTCCCAGGTTTTTTCGCCGGCTATTTTGACCCTTTTTTTCAGCTCTTCATTGTTTCCCAGCATGCCGGAAGCAGCAGTACCCAGGGCTACCACACAGGAACCTGTGAGGGTAGCAAGATCAATCACGGCGCTGGGTTTGTATTTTCCTGCATAATCCAGGGCGTCGGCAAGAATCAGGCGCCCTTCGGCATCGGTATTTGCGACCTCTGCTGTCTTCCCGGAACGGAATTTAATGATGTCGCCGGGTTTGATTGCCGAACCGCTGGGCATGTTTTCGGCACAGGGTATGAGACCTACGATATGTTGAGGTAATTTCATTTTAGATATAGCCATAATGGCTCCCAACACGGCAGCGCCTCCGGACATGTCGCTTTTCATTTGATCCATATCTTTTGCTTGTTTCAGGCATATTCCTCCGGAATCAAAGGTGAGTCCTTTTCCAACGAATACAATCGTATCCTGGTTTTTAGCACGCGCATTGTATTCGAGTATGATAAATTTCGGGGGTTCGATGCTGCCCTGTGAAACACCCAGTATGCCGCCCATCCCAAGCTTTTTAAGTTCGGGTTTAGACAATACTTTACATTGAATGCCAGGCTCTTTAGCCAATTTTTTTGCAGTATCGGCTAAAATGGCGGGGGTTTTATCCTGTGCGGGGGTATTGATAAGATCGCGTGTAAAATAGACTGCATCTGCTATAATTTGCCCATGTTTAGCGGCCTCGTTTGCGGGCTCAAGCGCCTCTTTTTTAGATAAAAGGAGTGTAAGTGATTTAATTTCCTTTTGCTCTTCGGAGGGTACATTTTTATACCTCTGAAATTTATAAAGGGCGAGCAAACATCCTTCAACATAAGCCTGATACCATTCGATTGATGAGGGATTCGGTATTTCAATCGAATCTATTACGCTGGTAACTTCACGGATGCCCATGTCGCGAGTGATGCTGGCGGTAGTCCCTGCAGCCTGTCTTACTTTATCGAAGGTTACATCTTTTTTCTTTCCCAGTCCTGCCAGCATGATGCGTTTGGCCGGTATTTTCCCGTACGTTGGAAGGGTAATTGTTTTATTAAGTTTTGCAATAAATTCCTTTTTTTTAATTAATTCAGTAATGGAGTTGTTCAGCGCATTATCAAAGAAGGCAAGCACGCCTTCAACTGTTTTTACATCTTCGTATAGGTAAAAAACCAGCAGTTCTGCAGATTCCTTTTCAGCAATTCCTATTTTGACGTTGACGTTCATAAAAAGCCTAAAAACCTTGTATTTTGTGTCCCAATCCTGCAATTTCAGGTATGTTAGGATTATAAGACACGCACCACTACCTGTCAAGTTATTCTTTGGTCCGGAGTTAAATTAGGCCTTCGGCAACTTACAAATACACATTTTCACGACAGCAATCCACCCCCTTCGCCCCCGCCAGCGGGGGACAGATGGTTGTCCCCCTCAGTGAGGGGGATTAAGGGGGAGGCGCAAAATCGTTGACTGAGCGTTCGTCTGAGCTCACGCCGAAGACTCGCGACGAAGTCTTGCGTCTTTACAACAACCTGGTATGGCAACAACGATTTTTGGATGACAAATATCAGGCGATTTGTAGCAGGAAATAAAATGCAAAATTAAGGTATGTTAGATACCATAAATTTTGCATTTTGTAAGTTACATTTTTCACTTCCGGCTCGTTCTGGTTAGGTTTCTTTAAACTGAAAAGCGATAATGGACTGGACATATTCTTCAAGGATATGTGTCTGTTCGTCCTGTGATAGCAGACGGTAAGGGACGACAGCGTCCTTTATCCAGAAGCAGGTATTTTTGATAATCATACTGAGATGAAGTATCCGGGGGAGATGTTCTACAGGGTATTTTGTGAAGTCTATTCCGCTGACACCAATGGATTCTAAAAATTTCTTATGCATGGCTATCCCCTTCCTTGGGAGTTACAAAGAGTAATTAATAATGTACAGTTTTTGTTTTCACAAGCAGCAAGTCAATGTACATATTATCGGCATAAGTGTGAATTAATTTAATAAAAAGATATAAATTTATACGAAAGTGTTTACTCAACAGACATTTCTTTGCATACGGCGATGAACTACAGGCGATGCTTGACATTCCGGATATAAAAGAATATATTTATACTACGATTGTTACAGCAAATTTCATTAGGAAAGGAATAAGCAGTGTGGGATTATTCTGAGAAGGTTAAAGACCATTTTTTTCGGCCCAGAAATGTCGGTGAAATCGAAAATCCGGATGCCGTAGGCGAGGTGGGCAGTTTGGCCTGTGGCGATGCGTTAAAATTGATGCTAAAATTGGACAAATCCGGTCGTATTGCGGATGTGAAATTCAAGACATTTGGGTGTGGCAGCGCCATCGCCTCTGCAAGCGCCTTAACGGAGATGGTGAGAGGAAAGACGTTGGAAGAGGCGGCAAAGATTACCGATAATGATATTGCAGATTATCTTGATGGATTACCGGAGCAAAAGATGCACTGTTCCGTGATGGGCCGGGAGGCATTGGAAGCGGCCATAGCAAGTTATCGGGGGATAAAAATAGAAAAACCCGTAGAGGAAGGAACGATTGTCTGCAAATGTTTCGGCGTAACAGATAATAAAATTGCTCACGAAGTGAGAGAGCATAAATTAACTACGATTGAGCAGGTCACAAATTATTGTAAGGCAGGCGGCGGGTGCCGTTCATGTCATCCCCAAATCCAGGCGATCATAGATGAGGTATGGCAGAAAGAGAAAGAAAAGGCGATGATCGAAAGCGCCAGGAAACCGGTTAAAAAATTGACGAATATTCGGAAGATGCAGTTGATACAGGAGACGATAGAAAGAGACATTCGGCCCGCCCTCCAGTCTGACGGAGGCGACATTGAACTGATTGATATAGACGGCGACCGGGTCATGGTTTCTTTTCGGGGTAGTTGTGTGGAGTGTCCCAGTTCAAAGGTTACTTTGAAATCCACCGTAGAGGCGAAACTGCAGGAATTTGTGGCGGATACAATTATCGTCGAGGAGGTGGTTTCATGAAGGTCGTGTATGCGGATAATAATGCTACAACGATGGTCGCACCGGAAGTTATAGAGGCCATGCTGCCTTATTTTACCGAGCATTACGGCAATCCATCGAGTATGCATTCCTTCGGCGGGCAGGTAGCAAAAAAAATAGAGGTTGCACGGCAGCAGGTGGCGGACATTCTCGGCGCCGACCCTTCGGAGATTGTATTTACAAGCTGTGGCACTGAAAGTGACAATGCGGCGATTTGGGGAATACTCCGGGCAAACCCGCATAAGAGGCACATGGTGACTTCAAGGGTAGAACATCCTGCTGTTTATAATTTGTGCAAATATTTGGCTCAAAGTGGTTATCACGTGACGGAGCTTGGCGTGGACAGCAACGGGATGCTTAACCTCAACGAATTAGCCGATGCGGTAAGAGAAGACACCGCGATCGTTTCGATTATGTATGCAAACAATGAAACAGGCGTGATATTCCCCATCGAGGAGATTGGCGCTATTGTGAAACAAAAAGGTTCTATTTTACATACTGATGCAGTTCAGGCTGTAGGGAAAATACCTTTGGACCTTTCAAAAAGCACGATAGATTTATTGACCCTGTCCGGGCATAAATTACATGCCCCTAAGGGAGTCGGCGCATTGTTTGTCAGGAAGGGAATAACGTTTTCGCCTTTTATCATCGGGGGGCATCAGGAAAAGAACCGGCGCGGCGGCACGGAAAACGTTCCATCAATTATCGGGCTTGGCAAGGCATGTGAATTGGCAAAGAAGTTTATGAGCGAGGAAACTACACGGGTAAAACAACTGAGGGACAAGCTGGAGGATGAAATACTGAAAAAAGCGCCGGATCCCAGAGTGAATGGACATAGAACACAGCGCCTTCCAAACACCACCAATATGAGCTTTGAATTTGTAGAAGGGGAGGCCATTTTGTTGCTCCTGAATGAAAAGGGCATTTGCGCCTCTTCCGGTTCTGCATGCACTTCCGGTTCTTTGGAACCTTCGCATGTACTGAGAGCGATGGGCGTTCCTTTTACCGCGGTGCACGGTTCTGTAAGGCTGAGTTTAAGCCGGTATAACACCATGGAGGATGTTGATTACATAATCGAACACCTTCCCCCTATTATCAGGAGGCTAAGAGAGATATCGCCTTATGGAAGGGAGACAAAGGTAAAGGAACAAACCGCGCGGGCATCGGCGAGGATATAAAGCGTACGAAATATTTTAATTCATTTGCACAAAAAGTAATAAAAAATCCCCCTTTTCCTAAAATGGATAAAGGGGGATTTTTGTTTTTAGATTTGTATTTTCAAGGCTGGTTCAAATCTTGTAGATTGAACCAGCCCTGGGTTAGTTATATTATTTAATTTCCCTTATTTTTCCTTTGTCTTGATAATAACATAGCGGGAAAATTCGCCTCGTTTTACCAGCATGAGGATGCCTTTTTCCTTATCTCCCTCGCTTATTGCCTTTTTGAATTCTGCCACGTTGCCGATTTTTTTTCGGTTTACCTCTTTAATAAGATCGCCTTCTTTTATATCAGACAGAGCGGCAGGGCTGCCAGGCTGAACCTCGGAGACGATTACTCCGCTATCTTCTTCTATACCAAGACTCTTGGCCAGTTCTTTTGTGAGATTTTGCACGGTCATTCCGAGGTCTTTCCCGGATGGCGCTGCGCCAGGCCCGGCGGCGAATAAGTCGGCAGGCTGCTCTCCGATCTTGACGAACAATTCTTTCTCTTTGCCCTCTCTCAGGACTTTGACCTTTGCTTTTTTGCCGATTTCCGTTTGTGCAACGACATTCCGGAGATGATTGACGTCACGGATGGGCTTTCCTTCATATTCAACCACAATATCGCCGCGTTCAAATCCGGCCTCTTTTGCCGGGGAGTTTTCCTGTATCTCGCTTACAAGGACGCCTTCTGTTACCGTGACGTTAAATGACTTTGCCAGGTCAGGGGTAATATCCTGGATTACGACTCCCAGCCAGCCTCGTGTAACCTTGCCTTTTTCTACCAGGTCTCTCATTATGGTTCTTACCATATTGACAGGGATGGCGAATCCGATGCCTTGATAACCGCCGCTTCTGGTAAATATAGCGGTATTGATACCAATAATCTCTCCTCGTATATTGACGAGCGGTCCGCCGCTGTTGCCGGGGTTGATAGCGGCATCTGTTTGAATCATGTCTTCGTATTGCGCAACTCCCACATTGGCTCTTCCTGTGGCGCTGATGACGCCGATGGACACTGTTTGTGATAAACCAAAAGGGTTTCCTATGGCAATTGCCCATTGACCGACCCGGATCGTGTCTGAATCGCCCAGTTTTGCCGAGGGCAGGTTTTTCCCTTCTATTTTTACTACGGCGATATCTGTTTGAGGGTCGGTGCCAACGATCTTTCCATCAAATTCCCTTCTGTCTCCCAAGGTAATTTTGAGTTCGTCGGCGTCTTCAACCACATGATTATTTGTTACAATATAGCCTTTTTCACTGTCTATGATTACGCCTGAACCAAGTCCCTGCACCTTATATTCGCCCTCGGGAGACCTCTGTTTGAAAAATTTGTCAAAAAAATCATCGCCGAAGAAGTCCCTGAAGTCCCGGAATGGGTCCTGTTCCTGATCGGGTCCCGGCCTGGGCTGGGAATGATATTGGTCGTTGGGCATCTTTCGTTGTTTTTGCTGGGTGTGTTTAAAGACCTTTACGGAAGTAATTGAAACAACGGCAGGTTTAACCTGTTCCACCACCTGCTCGAACACCTTCTCGAAACGCTGCGCTGCGGCAATATCATCGGTATCGGCTATCTGCTTGTTTGCAGCATACAGCGTTGTTTTCCCGGGGAGGCAATTACTTATCGCAACACAGAAACTGAAAACTAAAAGAGAATAAAGGGGTACTCTTCTCAACTTGTTAAACATATAACACTCCTTCGACATAAAAGTTTAGATTCTTAACGTTTTTGCATTTTATGCCAGATAGAATTTTTTGTCAATATAAATCAATAGGGGGGGGTATGATCCTTCTATATTGCTTGCATTCTCCCTAAAGCATTGATAAAATAGCAAAACGTGAAAAACATAACAAAAACCAAAGAGTATTTGTTCCATAAGGACATTGTGAAAAGGAAAATTATGAGTTGGAAAAGGGTCTACCTATCTGTGATTTTAGGAATGGCAGGTGTATTTTTGTTTATACAGGAAAGGGCGTTCTCCTCAGAGGTGTATTTTACGCCCGCAGAGATAAAAGGGCAAATTCTGCGTGCGATTGAGGAGTGCAAGGAGTCTGTTGATGTTGCAGTTTTAGATATTACCTCAAAGGATATTTTACATGCCCTTATGAAAGCTCAGGAACGCGGCGTTCGTATCAGGATTGTCGTTGATAGAAAACGTGCTTTGAGGAAAGGATTATTATCAAATCAGGATAAGAATAAGGCGTTTGTAATAAAGGTATTGGTTCAAAAGGGGATTATGCATAATAATTTTGCTATTTTTGATTGTAAATTACTGACAACCGGCTCGTATTACTGGAATGAGCATGTGGGAAAGTTTAGCCGTGATAACGCCATTTTTACGGATGAAACAAAGTTGTTGGTGAAGTATCAAAGGGAATTTGATCGTTTATTTCATGAAGGGGTAGATCCGGATGTCAAAAAGGCTGTTTCCTTTGCCGGAGAGAAGGTTGATGAGAAACCAACGGCAAATATTTCAAGGGAGGTAGTTACGGGCGAGCGGACGGTTGTATCGAATTATGGAGTTGTTATAACGGAGACTTCCGATGGTTATATAAACATGAATTTTGAAGAGTTTAATAATATCCTTGGAGTTGCAAGCGATTTAACCGAGGAACAAAAAGAGGCATTGTGGAGTCGATGCGCTGGTAAAAGAGTCAAATGGCGTGGAAAGGTAAATTATATCGGATGGGGTCTGGTAACGGGATGGATGCTGGGTGTAACGTGTGGTGATACAAGTATTGAGGTAAAACTAAACTCTGATAATAAATCCCATTTTTCTGACGTGAAATATGGCAATACCGTTACCTATACGGGCAAGCTCGATTCGCGGGTGACAAGGGTGTTTCCTTACAAACTCGGGGATGGGGACATACTGAAACATGAGAATGCGCCTCCCAAACCATTAAACGCAAGCGAGTTGGTTGCTAATCCTTATACAATGCCTGTTTCCCAGGGACCCAAAAAAATATTCCTGGTGGAAACTTTTGAGGATTTAGACACTATGTTCGGCAAGGGGAGCAATCTGTCAGAGGCGCAAAAGGACGAAACATGGGGGAAATACAAGGGGAAGTATGTCAGCTGGGCTGGGCAAATTGTTTATAAAAATATAAATGTCGCATCTGGTTTGCGAATAGGAATAATGCAAAAAGAAAGGGGAGACGTTGAGGTAAAGGTTGGTCCGGCGAAAAAGGATAAGGTATTAAAATTCCAGGAAGGTGAAACGATACTCTATACAGGGAGACTGACCGAAAGGCGCGGAGACAATTCTCCCTATCTTTTAGAAGACGGCGATATCATAACGATTAAATAAGTAAAATACCGTTAAGGGAAGTTTGTGGGTGGGTTACTAGCCATATTTCGCTTGAAGCGGAAGGAGGCATCCATGACAGGAAGATGGGTAATTATACAGATTGTTGTTTTTATAACGCTCGTTGGGTTAAAAGGAACGGTAATCGCTGCGGAAGGTTATGAGGCGGCAGTAAATGAAGGGAACGTCTTTGTCCGCAAGCAGATGTATCAGGAGGCTCTGGATGCCTATGAGCGCGCCATTCAGTTAAAACCGGATGCCTCTGAGGTCTGGTACAATAAAGCGGTTGTGCTTGATTATTTGGGAAAATACGTTGAAGCCGTCAATTCATTTGAAAAGGCGATCCAATGTAAACCGGATTATTATGAAGCCTGGTATATGAAGGGAAGGACTTTAGACCATGCGGCCAGGTACGAAGAGGCAATCAAGTCATTTGATAAGGCGCTGGAAATAAAATCCGATTATATTGCCGCATTGTATAATAAGGGGAATGTGCTTGATCATATTGGGGACGTCGATGCGGCAGTCGAAACCTACGATCGCATTATAAAGTTAAAACCGGATGCATACGAGGCGTGGAATAATAAAGGGTTGGCATTGGCAAAGATTCCCGATCGGCGAAATGAGGCATTGGAGGCGTACGACAAGGCAATTGCGATTGATCCGAAATATTATGAGGCATGGATTAATAAGGGCAATTGTTTTGTAAGGATACGCAAATACAAGGAAGCAGTTGATGCGTATGATAAGGCCATAGAAATAAAACCTACAGAACACGCCTCCTGGGCGGATAAGGGGTTTACCCTTGCAGACCTCGGAAGACACGAAGACGCCGTTAATGCCTTTGATAAGGCGATAGAATTGAAACCCGATTCCTACGCCGCCTGGAACGGGAAGGGACTTGCCCTGGATGCCCTGGGCCGGTATGAAGATGCCCTTGCTGCATACGAGAAAACGATAGAGATACAACCGGATTCTTATGGGGCGTGGACGAATAAGGGGTTGGCATTGGCTCGCCTCGGAAAGCACGCAGAGGCCGTTGCGGCTTACGAAAGGGCGCTACAGATTCAGCCTGATTCTTATGAAACCATGACGAATAAAGGAGGCGCGTTGTTCCAGTTAGGAAGGTATGAAGAAGCTATAAAAGCTTTTGACGGCGCCGCAAAGCTAAGACCTGATTATCCGCAGGTATGGAATAACAAAGGATATGCATTGCTGCGGTTGGGAAAGTTTATGGAGGCTGTAAAGTCTTTTGATAAGGTAGCGCAAATTATTACCGATGAGGAAGCTGCCAATATTCCGCGCCAGGCGAAAATTAAATATGAGGCGCTGAGCAATAAAGGTCTTGCTTTAGTTCAACTTCAGAATTATGAAGAGGCAGTGAAGGTATTTAACAAGGCGATAAGTATAAAGCCGGATGTCTTTAGTTTGTGGATAAATAAAGGGCTTGCCCTTGTCCCATTGAAAAAATATACAGAGGCATTGGATGCCTTTAGCAAGGCAACAACACTGAGTGGTAATGTGTGTGAAGCATGGAATTACAAGGGGTGTGTATTTGAAGAAATGGGGAAACAGCAAGAGGCGCTTGATGCCTATGATAAAGCTCTTCAAATGAAACCGGATTTTTTTGTGGCACTAAATAATAAAGGCCTTTTGCTGGACGCCATGGGAAGTCATACGGAGGCGATAGAGACATACGATAAGGCCTTAAAAATAAAACCCGATTTCGATGCAGTATGGTTTAACAAGGCATGCGCGCAGGCGCTGGTCTCGAGAAAGGAAGATGCCCTGAATTCGCTGAAGAAGGCCATTGAATTAAATCCCGGGTATAAAAGTGTGGCAAGGAATAATCCGGATTTTTCAAAGCTTGCAGGAGATGCGGATTTTCTCAAAATTGCAGGTGAATAGTTTCTTAATGTATTCTTTGGAAGTTTAGTTTTAAAATCTTCCTGGTATTAGAGGTTACCTTCACCCGATTGTCCATGCATATTCCCACAACCCAGATAGGCTGATTATTCATTACTACGATCGGGACGCTATCGCGTTCTTTTAAAGGGATTTTTTTATCAATCAGGAGGTCTTTGATTTTTTTAACCCCCCGGATACCTAAAGGTGAAATTGTATCTCCCTCTTTTCTCCTCCTCACAGCAATAGGCATTATGATACTTTGCAGGTCAAAGATTTCTTCGCCGGAATTCTTTGTTTTTTTGTATACGTCTAATGATAAGTCCTTGATGTCTAAAATTTCGGATACCAATTTTCCTAAAGGATATATTGGTGTTGTACCAGGTATTTGGATGGGAATTTCAGATAATAATGGTATACAGGGTTGGGGGAGCGAGTCTTTTTTAAAATAAAGCATCCCGTGTTCGTGCCATAAATAGAGTTTTCCCGGTAATTGGAAGCGGCGCCCCCTTCCTTTTTTGGCTATTTCATTTAATATCTTTGTATAGTGCTCGTAGGTAATCTCTTTTAACGGGATCTCCAGAATATTCAAGATTTCTTGAAATACTAAATGTTGTAGTATCTTTGGTTGCTTTGTTAAAGAATGGGTATCGAGGGTATATGAACCTTCAGCGCTTTCTATCGTAGAGTCTTTTAATATTTTTTTTGCTTCCACGGATAAATACTCGTTATTTGCAGAGAAAATTTGGCATAGTTGTACAAGGGTATTTTTGATATTCGGATTGAATTGTTTTTCCAATAATGGGATCAATTCGAGCCGGATTTTGTTTCGAAGGTATGTCGTTTCGTAATTGGAAATATCCGTTCTATAGTTTTGTTGTTCTTTTCCAAGATAATCGATAATTTCTTTTCTCCAGGTGAAGAGGAGCGGGCGAACAATTTGTAATGCGGAGTCTGTGGTTAGTGGACGTTTTACAGGTATTCCTTCAAGACCTGATATTCCTGTCCCCCTGATTATTCGATGAAGAATGGTTTCTGCGTTGTCGTCTGCAGTATGTCCGATTGCCACAGCAGAAGCATTATACTTTTGTGACGATTCCTTAAAAAATGCATATCTCTCTATGCGCGCCGTTTCTTCGATGGAACGTTTTGTTTGATCTGCAATTTCCTGAATATTTACATTTTTTAGAATAAAAGGCAGGGAGAGTTCTTTTGATACATTTTCGGTAAATTGGGCATCCTCTTCTGAAGATTTTCCGCGGAGTTGATGGTTAAGATGGGCTACATAAAGGCGCAAATGAAGGTTTTTGGCAGAGTTAATAGAATGGAGAATCCTTACGAGAGCGACGGAATCAGGTCCTCCGGATACTCCAACGATGATAGAATTATTGGATTTCATGAGGTTGTATTTGTTTATGATTTTGAATACCTCGAAGGGTAGTTTGTCTAATCGCATAATAAGAACTATATCTTTTTGGCCTGAGTAAATCAAGTTTAGAAATAGGTTGACTTTAGTTTCTGGGTTCGTAAAATATTCCCTATATGAAGAATAAATTGAAACGTATTTTCCTTTTGATGATACTTGCTTGTGTGGGTTTGTTATGTAACGGTTTCCGGGATGTATGTGACGGTGCGCCAAAGAGAAATAAAGTCTTACCCATAAACGTAGCCGGAATCGAATTGGAAGTAGAAGTGGCAACTACTTTCGAGGAACATATTTTAGGTTTAATGTATCGGGATAAGTTGGAAGAAAATGATGGTATGCTGTTTGTTTTTCCCCGGGAGAAGGTTCTCTCTTTTTGGATGAAGGATACCCGTATACCCCTTTCGATAGCCTTTATCAAGGAGGATGGCCGGATTATACAAATAGAATCAATGAAGCCCTATAGTTTGGATACGCATGTTTCTAAGGAAAAGGCCAGATATGCATTAGAGATGAATGAGGGATGGTTCAGGGTACATAATGTAAGAGAAGGCGATACCGTGAAGATACCTCTCGCCTTGTTTGAAAGGAACAAGATCGAAAATTAAGTTCATTGTCTAGGAGTTTCATTTTATTTATGCTGTTCACATGGCATATGCGATGCATAAATCCCCCTTAGAAAAGGGGGCAACGGGGGTTGTAAAATAACCACGGGAAAACACAACCCCCTGAATCCCCCTTTGTTAAGCTTGCTATATTGTAGAAAGTAGTTGAGCTTTTGATAAAAGAGCTATACTCTTTCTTGAATTGAATAGGTTTAGTAAGTTAGTAAAATTCAAGACAAAGAAAGGAGTATAGCTGTGAAAGATATT
>VGXX01000102.1 GCA_016873155.1 Planctomycetota bacterium
CCTGTAATAATTGAAAGAGGCGCTATATCAGGAATGACTATAGACATCACTATGCATAAGCGTGCAGAGGAAGCAGTACAAGAAACCAACCACACACTTCAAGCCCTTATACAAGCATCTCCATTAGCCATCGTCGCTCTGGATTCGGATGGACGTGTTACTTTGTGGAATTCAGCCGCCGAGTGCATGTTCGGATGGGATAAACAGGAGGTGCTTGGTCAGTATCTCCCATTCGTACCTGATAATAAACAAGAAGCATTCCTGACACTGTGCAATAGAGCGCTGTCTGGTGAGTCATTTATGGGTGTAGAGGTACGCCAACAAAAGCGGGATGGTTCTTCGATTGATATCAGCATTTCGGCAGCGCATGTATGTAACGAACAAGGGGATATTAAAATCGTCATGGGAGTTGCAGAAGATATAACGGGGCGCAAACGAACACAGGCGGTAGAAGCCTTACTTTATGAGATCAACCAGCTTGTGTTGCAGGGATGCACCCTGGCTTCTATTCTGTATCACGTATGCGAAGGCATTGTTGACGTCTTCTCCTATCCTGTGGTTTGTATCTGTACGAAGGGGGAAGACGGTTGCATTGGTATTTCGGCACAAGCCGGTACTCATGTAGACCACCTCCGTAATCTTCAGGTACTTTGTGATAACACCTCTGAGGATCAATGCCCAACAAGCCTTGCTATCCGTGAGGGATATACACAAACGAGCGGCATGCAAAAACCCGCCTTTCTCCAATACAGGGAACGTGCTTGCAGGTATGGATTACAGTCTTTCATCTCCTTACCTCTGGGCAGGCAGGGCGTGATATTTGGTACGTTGAACCTGTATGCCTTAAAACCCAATGCCTTTGATGCAAAAACAGTTCGATTCTTAGAAAATCTGGCTAAACGTATCAGCATGGCTCTATTGATGGCAATAGACCAACAACTGTTACAGTTGCAAGCTGCTGCAATGTCATCAATGGCTCATGCAGTTTTTATTACCGATTGTAATGGCCGTATTACGTGGGTTAATAGGGCATTTACCAGGCTTAGCGGTTATCCTGCCGAAGAGGTTCATGGCCAGACACCGTCTCTGCTCAAGTCAGAAAAACATGACGCATCGTTCTATCAAAGTATCTGGCAGACCATACTTTTAGGGGAGGGTTGGCATGGGGAAATCGTAAATCGCCGAAAAGATGGCGGCCTTTACACGGTACAGCAAACGATCACTCCACTTCGGGATATGCAGGGGAAGGTAATTCACTTTGTCGCGGTACATGAAGATATCACCGATAAAAAACAGTCAGAGGCACATATTTACTACAAGGCCCATTACGACACCCTGACTAATCTGCCAAACCGCAGCCTCTTTTACGACCGTCTGCACCATGAACTGGCCCATGCGCACCGCAACGAACGGATGCTGGCGGTGATGTTTCTCGATCTGGACCGGTTCAAAGTCATTAATGATACGTTTGGGCATACGTGCGGAGATCAGGCGCTCAAGGCCGTAGCGGAGCGGCTGAAAGGCTGCGTGCGTGAGAGCGATACCGTATCACGCTGGGGCGGCGACGAATTTATCTTTATTATCACAAACATTATCCAGCCGGAGGACGTCGCCTTTATTGCACACAAAATTCTTAACGAGATGTCCTCCCCTTTCCAGCTTGAGGAACGCAAAGTTTACATAACCCCGACCATAGGTATTGCCGTGTATCCGTTCGATGCAAGGGATGCAGAAAACCTGATCAAAAAGGCCGATACTGCCATGTACGATGGTAAAGAACGGGGACGGAACACCTTCAAGTTTTACACGCAGGAGAGGAAAAAGTCGTGAAATAACTGTGACTTTGAAGGGTAAGGATTATAACGGCAACAATTAGCAAGGTTGGTAATAAACATATAATTACTAATTCAATGAAAAACGCTTTTTCATGCGATTAACGAAAAGGCGTATAGTCTTTGATCCTTTTCTGATAAATTCTACTGTTAAAGAGTCTTCATAAAAATTTTGATGCAATGCGTTCGCGGTCAGTCCCGCAGTAAGAAGGCTTTCGTCCCTTAGTTCTTTGGATATAGATGCCAAGTAATGCGAGACACCATCATGAGTCTTTATATCTTTGCTGTGTTTTGCTGCAACCGCTTTTACAATAGTTGCAAAAGCACCCCATAGTTTCTCAGATGTCTGTGACAGATCACCCTTCTTTAAGAGTATTTCAGCGTCATTTAAGTATTTATCGCTTAATTCCGTATATTTTCTAATTTTCCCATTTCTCATAAAAATAGTTTAGCAAATATGTTTTAAATTTACAACCCATTTAGTATTTCAACTCTTGCAAACAAGCAAATCCCGATATGCCATTCGTTGAACAATTCTTTCGTGAAAACCAGGTTGCCATTCAATGTAGTGCGAACTTCAGTTCGCTTATATCCTATGCGAACTAAAGTTCGCGCTACAACTACAAACTTTGAAATCCCTGTACATAAATTTAGGCACATATGAGGATATGAAAAAACTTCTTGCCTTACTATTCCCTTGATGGTATTATTAAAATCTTTAAAAGGACGGCGGCATCGCCAAGTGGACTAAGGCCACGGTTTGCAAAACCGTTACCCTGGGTTCGAATCCCAGTGCCGCCTATTTTATCATAGTGGATTAAAGAAAACAGAACTGCGATTTTATTTTTTCCTCCAACATTCACGCTCAGGATGTATAAAATTGAAGCCTCAACTCCAAAAAAACCTGACTTGTAAATAATAGTACCGTTGGGCGAGTGGTGGAATGGCAGACACGAAGGACTTAAAATCCTTTGACCGTAAAAGGTTGTGTGGGTTCGACTCCCACCTCGCCCATTTAAACGGTGTAATATAGCTCAGTCCAGTTCCGTTGTTCAATAATAACGCGCTGACAAAATCATTATAATTGAGGAACTTATTCCATGTATGGTTTGTTAATACAAAAGTTGATTTACGTATTTCTTGTTTATTAAGGAGTAGTTATGCTGAAAAGATTTTCTGTTTACATTATTTGTTCAAGTTTGTTGGTATTGTCCATTTTGGGCTGCGGAAAAAATGAACCGGGTAACCCTCAAGTAAGCAGCCAATCTGGCGAACAGGATTTTGCAAAGATACACAAAGATGTCAACTTCAACAAGGAAGACAAGGAAAAGATGCATGGGTTGGGAATGGAAACCGAAGGCGGTGGCCATGGTATGGGAGTTCATGGCAAGAAAGAAAAACCCGACCCCAACAAGGTTATTGCCACGGTTAATAGCGAAAAAATCCTCCGTAAGGATTTAGATAAAATCCTGGACCGGTTTAGAAATCACGTAAATCCTGCCGCATTGATATCTATGGAACAGCAAATCACAGAGCAACTTGTCACTCAAAGTGTGTTAAGGCAATTTGTTGTGGAACAAAAGTTAACTACTCCCGAAGAGGTAGTGGACAAAGAAATTGCCAAAATGCGGGAAAACATCAAGAAAAACCCGACAACCAAAGATAAAACGTTGGAACAGTTCCTGGAATTCCAGGGCAGCAACATCGAAGAACTGAGAACCGCAATCCGTATGTCGGCGGCAATTGAAAGTTACATATCCAAAAGTATTGACGATAAAAAACAGGAAGAATATTTTATAAAAAATATTGGTAATTTTAATGGAGAAACCGTCACGGCAAGCCACATACTGGTTGATACCAAGGGAATGAAGGCGCAGGAAGAACTGGACAAGACAAGGGCAAAGATTGAATCCATTAAAAAAGAACTCGAAGAAGGGGCAGACTTTGCAGAGTGTGCAAAGAAATATTCCGACTGCCCGACGGGAAAGACCGGCGGTGATTTAGGTTCATTTCCCAGACACGGCGCCATGGTGGAAGAATTCGCTAAAGCCGCATTTGCTACCGAAGTAGGAAAAGTTAGCGAACCTGTCAAAACAGAATTTGGTTATCACCTGATAAAGGTCATTGCCAATACTCCGGCAAAAGACGTGAGTTTCAGCGAGGTGAAGGATAAGGTACGGGAGGTGTTGGTTGCCAATGAAATGAATAACCTCGTTAAGGACTTGAAAGAAAAAGCAAAGATTGAGATTACCTTACAATAATGGATACAGCTCAGTCTCTCAATCAAATATCCATAATTTTATACTGGATTTGCTTAGGCGCTTATTCCATTTATTGGCTCTTTGGATTCACACCATGGAAACTACGATTCCCTATTCTGTTAGGAATTGTGCTTCTCCACATTGCAGCCATAGCGATACGCGGCATCTCGATAGAATATTTCCCTTTAACCAATAAATTCGAATCCTTTAACGCCTTTGCCGCCGCCACATTTATTATATTGCTCATTTATACCAAAACGGAAAGTCACATCTATCGCATGTCCTTTTTTGGAGTTGGATATGCCTTTCTTGTGGCGGCCGTACTTTTTCCAAAAGGATTAAGCTATGCCCCGCCCCTGATGCTTACCGTCTGGTATATATTGCATGTACCCCTCTCTTTCTTTTGTTATGCACTGTGGGTTAGCGCTATGGCCGCAGCCGTTGCGCGTTACTTCAATTCAAATGAAAAGAAACGATACGATCAGATCATCGACTCCGGGTTTCAATACGGTCTTATCACCTTCTCAATTTCGATGATTTTCGGGGGGTTGTGGGGATATGTAGCCTGGGGATCATATTTCCTCTGGGATGCGAAGGTCATCTGGTCGGTCATTATCTGGTTTTTTTATGCCACGTGTCTCCATTTAGATTATTGGCAGGAAGCCAAACGATTCAAACCGCCGATGGCTATCGTGGGATTTGTCATTCTGATAATGACCTATGTAGGTACGAGTTTTCTCATTGGCAGTTCTCATAGTTTTCGATAATAAAAAATTGTAAGTGAAAAAGATCTACGATATATTTAAGTCACAAAAACTCGGCATTATCGTTGGGTTCACGGCTACCGGTTTACTCATCATCGGCAGCCTTATCATGAACTTCCAGCCTCACCATTATAGGGGACTTTCAGGTGAGGACATTTCATTCTTTTTCAGCCACAAGAAACCAATCCACGCATGGTTTTACCTCCTCTTTATCGCCTGCATTTTTTATGGCATCAATGCATTCTTATGCACCCTCGACTCGATTATCAGAAAGGCAAAGGGCGGCGTAAAGAAGATTCCCCTATACGGGGCATCTATAGTGCATATTGGGTTTGTAATGACTCTGGTTGCGCATCTCATTGGCGGACTTTATTCCTTTACAGAACCTCCTGTATCAGTGGCTGACGAGTGGACAGACCTCGGTGGCGTTGAAATGAAGGTCACGGACCTCAAGACAAGTTCGTATCCAAATGGAATGCCAAAAATAATAGAAGCATCCGTAACCGTCAGGAAGGATGGAGTTGAGTTTTCGGATACACTCGGTTACAACAACCCCGTTCTTTTACAACACGGAATCCTGGAGGTACTCATGCGGGATTACGGATGGATTGCATCAAGTGTGGTTCTCAAAGTAGACGACCGTATTTGTACTATAAAGGTGAACGATACATTTACCGCAAACGGCACGCAGGTACGTGTTGCCGATTTGTACATGCCTCCACAATATCGCTATCCTGTGGTAAAGCTTGTCTCTCTTTCGGAAAACAGCGAACCACAGCAGACCTTTTTACCCATCGGTGAGAATAACGCAAAAGAGATGTATGGATCAAAGATTATTTTTGCAGATATTAATTCTGTTCCAGGCGTCCTTGTCAGCGTTAAAAATAACCCAAGCATCCCGCTTACCTTTGTGACGATATTCTTCTTTTCCGGCGGCATGATCCTTGTTATTTTCAGGGTGGTAGGCAGGATGGCCGGTAATTAGAACAAGGCGGGTTAATAAAACAGACCATTTTCACCTTCCGTTTTCCATCTCATCTTTACCTCTTCCATCAGATAGGTTAAACGATCAGGTGTCAGATCAAAGGCGCCGGCAGAGTGAAGTTTTTCAAACACACCCTCCGTATAGGAATCTGGCAGGGCATCGTATTGTTTGCTCATAATATTTGCAAGTTTAACGAGACGGATCACCTCTTGTGATTCTATACAAACCTCCTGGATATCATCCGCGTTATGGTGATAGCGTATTACGTCAACAATCTTTGGAGGAAACCCCCACTTTTCAGTTATCAATGCCCCAATCTCCGCATGATTAAAATCCAAAATAATCCGTTCTGCCTCATCATAAGTTACGTTGTCTTTCACCATCTTCTGGTGAATGAGCGAAGGAGTTTCAGGATAAACGCTTCCTATAAACGCCTTTCCAATATCATGCACCAATCCACTCACTAATGCATCTTCCGGCATATCGTATCGTAGTTCTTTCGCCAAAACCGTAGAAGTGATAGATACCTTTACGGCATGTTCCCATAAGGAATGATCATCCATACCGGCGGTCGTCAATACATGTTTCACGGCTTGTGCTATAATGAAGGATTTAATGCCCCTCAATCCCAGGGTTATAACGGCATCCGTTAAATTTTCTGCTTTTTGTAATCGTCCGTAGAAAGCCGAATTGGAAACTTTAAATATCCTCGCAACCAAACCCTGATCTTTTTCTATCACCGCAACAATTTCATGTACCGTTACATCAGGGTCAGAGATCATTTCCATAAGCTTTAAAACTATCGTTGGCATGTAGGAAAGACTCTCGGCCTTTTCTATAACTTCTTCTATTTTATAACGTGTTGCCTGCATAGTTTATCCTAACCCGAACGACTCAGAAGAGTTCTTTGCTGGGGATTTACGATTTTAGATTTACGAATTACGATTTTTTTAAATCCCAAATCGTAATTCGTAAATCGTAAATTTTTGCTAACTTGACTGCACCATAACCGGATATTCCTCGCTTACGGGGATTTCTTCCTTATAGGCCGATGAGGCGTAGCGGTTGGAATTATATCTTGAATAGGCATAGGCATTCCCGGAAATTAAGAGGCTCATCTTTTCCAGATATTTTACAACGGTTGTAACTACCGTCGCATGACTCCATGTTAACGGGGAAACCGAAACAGGTTCGTTCGTATAAGGATTTATTTGCTCTGCCAATACTCCCGAGACTAATGCATGATCAGCCACCCACTCCAATACCGACAACGCCTTCTTTAAGTCATTTTCATTTTGTGCCCTTGCAATCTCATACTCCGCCAACCACATCGTACAAATAAACCAGGGGTTTCCCGGGACGTTGTTTATATCACCACTTACTCTATGGTAATAGTCGCCAACGTATCGTGCTATCCCTCCCACATGTGTTTTTACCCACAAAACGTCCTTTACCGCCTGCATGGTTGATTGAACCAGCGGATCATAAGGTGAAAATACCTCGAAAGAAAATAACCCGCATAAACTGGCATCTATATTCATATCGAGTTCATAGCCAGCCCCTTTCTTTTTGCCCATCCGGGCGAACCTCTTTTCCGCCTTGTTGTACAAGTGTTTAATCATGGCATTTTTCATCTCATCTGCCACACTAAAATATTTTTTTGCACGATTATGTTCTCCAAATGCAGCGGCAAAGTGTCCAGCAGCCCGTATTCCGGCAACCACTGCCGCAACCGTAAAGGTGTGAACACCATGCCGCTCCTCCCATAAGTCATAAGAAGGCAATGGGAGTTTTGTTTCCTTATCTATGAATTTTGTCATAAATTCCGCCGCCCTGATAATGAGTGCCTGATAGAGAGGCTGAACGAACTCAATATCTCTGTACTTGTCAAAATGTTTCCACAATGCCCATATGACCAACGCAGTTTCGTCTTCCTGGATGGGTAATTCCAATTTATCTCCCTTTATCCACGGATGCCATGAACTGGCAACGGACTTATCCGGATTATATTTATGAAGCAGATAACCATTTTCAGATAATACCTCCGCACAAAACTTAAAAAATCTTCTGGTAATATCTGCATAGCCGACCTTATTCAGTGCATATGCCACCAGTGCGCCGTCCCTGGGCCACATATACGAATAGGTATCTTTGCCAAACTGAACAATATCGGAATCGTTTGCTGCGATAACTGCGCCCTCATTGTCAATCTGTGTGCGTAATACCAAAAGACTTGTTTTAAATAGTTTCACTATCTTATCGGGTAGCCCGTCAAAATTGATATCTTCCTTATTAACCCATAACTTCCAATAATTTGCCGTCCGCCGCATGAGTTCTTCGGGTGTCTTCCACCATACGGTTGTATTGAGCTTTGCCACCTCTTCGTAAGTCGTACCGGCTGCAATCCAATAATATACGGTATATTCCTCGCGCGCCTTTAATGGAACGTGTATTCCAATCGTGGAATCAACAGATCCCTGGGAAATAGGGTGCCTGCCCAGCACACCGTCCTCAGCATCTCTCCACGTCCCTTCGGCGCCATGTAATTCCTTAATCCCCGTTGCAAAATAGTCCACGCCATTTTTAATGGCGTCACCGTGGTTGACTAAAAAATATCGCTTTCCCTTGTAGTGAATAATGGACTTTGTCGCTGGGTCATAATAAGAGGTATCTCCTACTACCGATTCTGAAATATGAAAATCGTGATTAAAAAAGAGCCTTACATCCCTCTCCCTGTCCCAAAGATTTTTTACGGTTATTTGTTTAATATATACATTCAAATAGAAATCGACCACATCGTGCATCTCCAGAGCAATCCCCAGCGACTTATTCACTGCCTTTACGTCCGTAACAAGGGTGTCCTCCTGGTACTGCAGCCGCATTTCCCATCCATTTCCCATCCAACTAAAACATCCGTCTACCCAAACCCCAAACCTAAAGGGATGCCCTTCGGTATGATTTTCCATACCAATATTGGGAAAATAGATATCACGAATGCGATAGTCCTTATCAAAAGTAATTAATAACGAACCGTTCCCAACGGGTATATCACGGGGCATACACCTTCTCCTCTGCGCATAGGTAGAATTTTTAGCAGCAAAATAACCAGACGCTATATTATCATAATCGGTAAATATCCTATTCACTTTAAGGAAATCTATTCAGATTCTTCAAAAATAGTATGGAAACAAGGTATAGAGAAAATTCTTCCCCATTGATTTGAGAGGGGAGCGGTGGGAGTTTAAGCGTTGAACAACATTCCTAACGTAACATCTCGATAAAGGCCTCGATGCGGGTCTTCATAGCTCCATCCAGCCGCCCCGGACGGTCACAATCCAGGGTTAGGATTGGCAACCGGACATTCTTTCTGATAATACTGTCGTGGATGTGCCGGTGACAAAAACTCTGGACATAATGGATAAGCCCCCCGAGGTGCCGTTGTTTTATCCCCTGCTGAATGTCTTCCAAACGAGAAAAGATATCGTAAGGGTAAGTATACTGACTGTACTGGTCTACCAGGGTTTCTGTGGAATATGGCATACTGAACTGCCTTTGAATCTCGTTGAACACGACATGCGCACCGATGGAAGAAAGAAATGAGTAAAGGTCTTCGCATATAGGCGGTATACCGACGACACCAATCCGAAGCACATGCTGAACGGGTTCGCGTTCTCGCGCCAATTTCAAAAACCTTGCGGCGCGCTCCTCGAAGACGGCATAATCTCCCATCAGGTCGCTCGTAGATACCGTCCAGATGTGGTTTTCCTCTCCCGTTACGGTATTTGCAGTCCACGTGAGACTGTCAATTTCATGTACCTTTGCGCGAACAGCATCCAGGCGCTCCTTCATCTCTTCCGCTTTTGAATAATCTACACCCAGACTATCGGCAAGCCTCACCAATTGATCCTGCAAAAATTTCTTGTCCGTCTTTGAGTGTGGATAGGCAAATGGGATGGTTTCAATGCCCTCTGACTGGAATATCTCCATCAATGCCTGATTATTACTACAATCCCCTTGAATAACACTAATAACCTTTTTGATGGAGTATTTCCTGGTAGCTGAATAGATGCCCTTGATCCAGGCGCAGGTATTTCTTGGGAGACCGGCCGATTCGGCGTCTTCAACCATTTTATAAGAAGACGGGTCGCAGACAAAAATATTATTCAGGTCTATCGGTATATACCCGGCAGAAAAGACGATCTCGATGGGAATAGTTGACGTAATCCCAATAATCCTGTCCACCGGGAGGTCATCCATGATGGGGAGTGTAGGGAGCAGATTGTCATTGAATTTTAGAGCCATGAAAAAATTATAACAACTCCATCCGGAAAGTAAAAACGTATTTAATTGGATGATGCGTTCGTTTTGTTTAACCCATTCTACTTGATTAAAGTGATGCAGTATTATAATCTAAATCTAACCTATAACAAGAAAACAAGCTTGATTGCAATTTCAAAACCAGGTAATATGACAATGTTTTTGGCACGGTCGTCGGAGAAGACAAGGTGTTGAACAGGACGTTTTATGGAGATTCCCAGTGACCACACAAGACATCCGATGGATTCAGCGATTCAATAATTTTTCCAAGGCGTTCAACCAACTTACCAAATTCATCGAAAAGGGCGTATTGAACGAACTGGAAAAACAAGGCTTGATTCAAGCATTTGAATATACCTATGAGTTAGCATGCAACACGTTGAAAGATTATTTTGATGCCCAGGGGAAACCAACATTTACGGCAGCCGGGATGCTTTTCGTCTGGCATTTAAACGGGAATTAATCGAAAACGGTGAAACCTGGATGGCAATGATTGAAAGCAGAACCTTGACCAGTCACACTTGCAACGAAAACATCGCCGAAAAAATTGCTGCCGATATCGTTAGCCTGTATTATCCTGAATTCAAAAAACTGTATTCAAGAATAGAAGCGCTGAAAGGGAAGATGTCGTGACAACACGCTTTGGCTTGAATGAAACCGTCATCCAAAAAATTTGCTGCGTCCTTGCCCATTATCCTCAGGTGGATAAAGCAATCCTCTACGGCTCACGCGCCAAAGGCAACCACAGAACCGGCTCCGATATTGACCTGACACTGATTGGTGGGGAGGATTTGACGATCGAAATCCTCTACCGCATCATGAACGAGATAGACGACCTGCTCCTGCCCTATACCTTCGACCTGTCCATTTTTCAACACATCAGCGACACGGACGTGATTGAGCATATTCGGCGTGTGGGGGTTGTGTTCTACCAGAAAGCAGCGGAAACAACCCATGCCTGAACCGTTTCTCCACGAACAAATAGACACGCTTTCCCAGTGGGGCAATATAAAAAAGGAAATCCCCGACAACGTCGCTCAAAACCTACGTTACGAACTGCGCCGCTATCAGGCAGAAGTCTTTGAGCGTATGCCGGACAGGCAGATGCAGAAACTACAAGCCCAATACGAGTAAATCTACCTGTTGCGCAATGAAGGAATTTTGCCATCTACAACTTTATCGCAAAACCTTTCTGATTGACTTATAAATATAAGTGATATAAGATTATTGCTTGACATTTTTGGATTTTTTGATTGTAGGGGCATTCACGAACTGCCCCTATCTTGATTTTTTGGACAATCTCAGGGTTGTTATAATGCACAGCAAAAACTTATTAATATGAAAAACTCGGATATCATTAGCAAAAAACCTGTAACAGACGGTCTCCTGGATTACGAAAGGACTTACGAAGAATTTTCGTGGGAAGCCGTTAAAAAAGGTGTCTGCATAAGAAATAATAAGGTAAACATTGCCTATGAGGCTA
>VGXX01000103.1 GCA_016873155.1 Planctomycetota bacterium
TACTCCAGCGCCAAAGGGAAGAGTACTTAACCAGCCTCCGCCCCACACCCAGTGCCCATAAATCGGATAAATTATACCGCACACGAAAAAGCTGTACGTAAGATATGCGCCAAATTTCAGCCTTTCCGCTACAGCGCCTGCAATAATCGAAACTGTCTTTGTGGCGAATACCATCTGGAAGAGCCAGAGCATAATCGTCTGGACATCATACGACTTGCCCAAGAGCATAAAACCATCACACCCAAAGATAGAAGTACTGTTTTCAAGTCCGGGCGCCAACTTTGAACCGCCAAACATCAGAGCAAACCCGAAAAAGTAAAAAACCATCGCACCAAATGTGGAATCAATAAAACAATGCGCCATATAACTCAGCATGTTTTTTTGCCTTAAGAATCCGCCTAATAATGCAAAACCTGCTTGCATAATAAACACCAGGAAAGCGCCCAGGAGCGTCCAGCTAAAATTAACGGCATATTTTAATCCTGCAACGGAATCTGACTCACCATATGTTGCAATACCAGTCGGATCCGCCGCTTCAACATTCCCCAAAGTTAATGCCAATACCCCTATCATTATCAATAATAACCACAAACCTGCCTTTATTTTATTAGAAACGTCTTTCATACTATCATCCCTCTCCTTTCCAATAAATAGTACCTTTTATGCAAATTAATTACAATAATTAATTAAATTCCATTTATATTTTTCACCCCTCCTTTCAAAAATAAATATTCACAAGATAATAAATGAATTATATAAAAACGGGTGCAATTTTTATCTAAACCTATATAAAAGAAGCAATATCTATTCCACCATCAACTTACAAACAGCCGATGAGGAGTTTTAAGACATTCCTTAAATCTATAACTCTTTTAATATTGAGAGATACGACTTACTTATAATATGAATAATTATACAATCTCCTTATCTTTCTAAATATTGGCATTATTTATAACTTCCTAGAATTTGATTCGTGTGTTTTTTACGTAAAACACGTGATGCACGGCGTTTATAAAATATTTATCAAATGATAAATTCCGAAACATTACGTTGGTTGATTTAAGCCATAACGAAGAAATCCATCTATTACTCCGTTTCTCCTTTTCAAAAAACTGAAAATCCTTGTTTTCTCTATTTATTCCGTTATAATCTCGAAAATTTACCATACCGGATTGCAAAATTCAAATTTATTATGTATAGAATAAATAAATATCCTTTTCATGATTTTAAGTGCCAGGCAAATCTGCACAAGTCTAACTACGCAGTCTTAAGTAATGCTCCAGACAAGGGTATAAAATACTCGCCCGACTTCGACTTTTCTGAAGAATATTACCTATTAAAGGAACTCAATCATATCCAGATACCGATTGCCTACGATTTTGGACAGGGAGAGTTGTTCAGGGATGAAAAATTCTTAATCAAACAAAATTTTATTGTATTGCAGCACGTTAACGGATACGATCTTGTGGATTATTTTGCAGAAAAGGATGTTGAAAACAACAAAACCATTGAGGAAGCTGTCAAATTGTTTATTAGCATTTGCGACCCGCTACAATACCTTCACAGCAAACACTATGTTCATTGTGATTTGAAACCCGGACACTTGATTCTCAACCATAAAACACGGCTAGTACACCTTATCGACTTCGAATTATCCATTAAACGCGGAGGAATTATCAAAGGAATTAGCAAGGAATATGCGTCACCGGAACAACTGCAGATGCTAGCCTATCTTAAGGACTTACCCAGAAAGGTCCACTACGAGGCTATCTCTTCCACCATTCGACTCGATGGCAGGACAGATCTTTACTCTGTCGGTTTAATTCTCTATCAAATATTAACAAAGAAATTATGGCAAGCGGAAAAAGTTCCACCCACTCGAATAAACAACCATATACCCCAGAAATTGGAAGATATCGTAAAGGGCCTATTAGAGGTAAATGTATCGAGTAGAATTCCATCTGCGGAGGAATTAAAAAAAGCGTTGAGCCTCATCTGATCTCAATTACATTTTTATGTGCTTACAGAAAACCAATGAAATACATTATCCTGTCAGATATACACGGCAATGTGGATGCCTTACTCGCTGTAATTAAAGAAATTGCCGAAAAGGAAAATCCCATTGACAACCTTTTAATAGCCGGCGATATTGTTGGCTACGGCGCATCGCCAAATGAATGCTGTGAGGTTATCCGTTATTTAATTTATGGCAGAAGGAAAATAGCTTTAGAAAATATCAAGAGGATCATAGCTCAACCATATTTTGATTCCTCACAAAAGGATACCTTGCTGAACGCCGCCCTGTTATTGGAAAAGAAAGGCATAGCCGTTGGTGGAAACCATGATAAAGAGGCATCCGGCGAACCATCCCTTACCAGCGAGATGAACCCCATAGCAAAGACTGCGGTAGACTGGACAAATGGGGTACTCACGAAAGAAAACATGAAATTTTTGCTAAGACTTCCGCTCAGAATGAAATTTAGCAAAGAAGGTTTTGAAATCGTACACAGCAAACCGTCATATCCACAGGGGTATGATTATGTCAAGAATGCAGGCGCACTAAAGTACGCAACTTTATGGTCAAAAGTAACCTTTGGAGGGCATACACATCGGCCGGCGGCTTATATTTATACAAAGGAAACCAGGACCGTAAATGCCACCGTCCTTATCCCAGCAGATAACTACGACATGAGACTTATGCTTATTGAAAAGGGAACAACAAACAAAGCAGAATCTTTTACTATTGATTCAAGAAAGGACTGGAAATATTATGTGAATGTGGGTTCGGTAGGCCAGCCGAGGGATGGGAACCCACGTGCATGTTATGTGGTATTTGATACCACAACAAAACACATCTGTTTTAAAAGAGTTCCATATAACACGGAAGCGGCATCAAAAAAAATAACAGAGGCAAGCTTGCCTAACGAATTAGCGCAAAGAATTTTAAAGGGCTCTTAAGTTGCATTTTCATCAAAAATAAATGTCCCGCTCTTTCCACCTGATTTTTTTACCAGATGGATATCACTTATCACCATCCCCTTATCTGCGGATTTGCACATATCGTATATCGTAATTGCACAGACTGTCGCAGCGGTAATAGCCTCCATTTCCACCCCCGTTTTTCCAGTAACCCGAACCTCTGAAAATATGTCAATGGTATCGACAGAATTATTCGTATAATCAATCTTCACACTTGTTAAGTTTATTGGATGACACATCGGAATGAGGGCAGATGTTTGCTTTGCCGCCATAATGCCAGCAACCCTCGCCACCTCCAGGACATCCCCCTTCTGTATCTTTTTATCCGCGATGAGTTGGAAGGTCTCCGGCTTCATCGTAATCTTTGCATGGGCAACGGCAACCCTATCCGTAATTTCTTTATTACTGACATCCACCATGCGGGATGCACCCTGTTTGTCAAAATGAGTTAGCTGTGCCATCTGACTAACATTCACCTCTTCTCTATAGTATTATTAAGTCTTTTCAATTTCTTTACATCTAACAAATCCTGTTCTCGTCCTGTTGCCATTTTATTTTTTATTAATTGATTTTTCCCTATAAAATACGTAGGAATCTGGGATTTCCCAAAAAACCATTTTTTTCTGTTTTTCCATACTTCATCCCACTTTACCCCTGTGATAGATGTTAGAACATCTATTCTTACTGGAGGTCTACCCAATTGAATAATTACTTCCGGACTCATGAGTTCTTTTGTTTCCAGATTTGACAAACTAAATCCAAACTCCCGGAGGGCTTCAACTATCTTTTTTGCATTATTTTCGGATGCTTCTATGAGAATGTCCAAATCCTTAGTAGCTCTTGGCAGTAAGTGCGCGCTTAAGGCGTAACCACCGACTATTACGTATCTAACTTTGTGGTGATTTAGCAATTTCAAGAACTCGTCGAAGTCTTTGTGCATTAATATCTACCCCTTTTTGTATCCAATAACATTCTTCCCATAGGGAATAAGCCATTTCAGTTTTTTCAGAAGTCGAAACCGAAGTCCAATATTCCAAGTCTTCTTCTTCCTGTTTTTCTGCATCTTCAAGCCGGTATTTTTTTATTATTTTTTCTATTTTAACCTCATATGCCTTTGGTGACTTAGCGTTTTTTGCTCTAACATTATTCGTTATACAAAAGGAAGGGGGGTTTTTTAACTTATTGACTGATTTCATATCTATTTCCCATATTTATTTCAAGATTACTCCCGTGTTTACGATGCCCATGATTTGTTTACTCCCTTAATAATACACGGCAAAAGTAGCCGCGATCTTTAGATCAGGCTTTCTATCTATCCGCCCACCTGATGCATAACCACATGCCCTTTGCCGGAGTGTACAGAAGGTTTCAGATTCGCCGCACGGACAAATGCATCGGTGAGTATTTCTTCGGTAGGGTTGTTTCTCAGGATGGCCTTCAAATCCACTTCTCCCCCTGACAATAAGCAGGAACGCAATTTCCCATCTGAGGTTAAACGAAGCCGATTACAGGAGCCGCAAAAGGGTTGGCTTACCGCGGACACAAATCCCAACGTCCCCATAGCTCCTTTGATTTTATAAAGCTTTGCAGCGCCGCTGCCGAGCATCGGAGGAGGCAGCGCTATGAGTTCGTTATTTCCCTCAATAATATCGATAATATCGGACATAGGAATAAACTTATCCTCAGAGGCGAGGCTTTCCTTGTTCATCGCCATATATTCGATAAAGCGCACTTCGAGGTCTCGTTCCAGGGTAAGTCTTGCAAACTCTTCAAATTCATCATCATTTATCCCCTTCATGGCAACCACATTGATCTTCGTATTCTCAAATCCAAGTTTAAGGACTTCCTCGACCCCATCCAGGACGTCTCGCAACTTCCCGCCTCTTGTGACCCTTTCAAACTTTGACTCTTCTAAACTATCGAGGCTTATGTTTAATCTGAACAATCCGGTTTCTTTCAGCAGTTTTGCATAATTTTTCAGGTAGATACCATTCGTCGTTATTGCCAGGTCTTCAACACCCTGGATTTTTCCCAGCATGCACAACAGGTTTTCGATACCTCTTCGTACAAGGGGTTCCCCTCCTGTCAGGCGAAAGCTCTTAATTCCCAACTTAACGGCATGACGCACAACGATTGCAATCTCTTCGTAGGTGAGAATATCTTTATGTTTCCCGAGATCCAACCCATTCTCCGGTCTGCAATAAATACACCGAAGATTGCAGAGTTCGGTTACTGATATTCTCAATCGGTTTATCCTTCTAAAATATTTATCAACGATCTTCATGGCATGAACTTTTTATGTATTTTCCGTATTATAACTCGTTTTGGGTATGATTTGGTATTCCTTCATCTTTCGCCACAAGGTTGTGGTAGAAATTCCCAAATTGCTAGCGGCTTGCTTGCGATTCCCCGCATACTTTCTCAGACATTCGATGATCGTCTTTCTTTCCTGCTGTGCCAGAGCAGCCCGAATTCCCCCTGTTTCCGACATAATATCCATAATATCTGCCGGCAGTGGGCTCTGTAACGCCAGATCGGCAGCGGTAATCCTCTCGCCCCTGACCAGAGTAACCGCCCTCTCTATTACATTTTCCAATTCCCTGACATTTCCCGGCCATGGGTAGCTCTGGAGTAACGATGATGCATCGCCTGATATCTCCGGTGGTTTCTTTCCAAGTTTGTTTGAATATACATTTACAAAATAGTTGGTTAAAACAGGAATATCTTCCTTTCTTTCCATCAGAGGCGGCAGGTGAATCCTGATGACATTAAGCCGATAAAACAAATCCTTTCGAAACGTACCGTTTTTCGTGGCCACATCAAGGTCTTTATTTGTTGCTACAATAATCCTGACATCGAGATTAATAGGTTTGTTATCCCCGACCTTTCGTATCTCGCCGTTTTGCAAAAAACGAAGCAGTTTGACCTGGCTCGAAAGTGAAATCTCGCCGATCTCATCCAAAAACAAAGTACCACCCTGCGCTTCTAAAAAGATACCTTTTTTATTTTTCACCGCACCCGTAAACGAACCCATAACGTGTCCAAACAATTCGCTCTCCTGCAAATTTTCGGGCAACGCGCCGCAATTCACCACGACAAACGGCTTATCGCTCCTGCGGCTATTATCATGGATGGCACGCGCAACCAATTCCTTTCCCGTCCCGCTCTCTCCTGTAATCAGAACCGTACTTTCACTATTTGTCAATTCCATGAGAATGTTCAAAACCCGCATCATCACAGGGGAATTGCCAATAACACCTTCAAACTTGTACTTTTCTTTAATCTCTTTCTGGAGGTCGTTGGCCTTATCAGACAACCGTTTCTTCTCTAATGCCCGTTCAATCACCGAAAGGATATCGGGTAATTGAAAAGGCTTGGTAACATAGTCGTACGCACCTTTTCTCATCGCCAGAATAGCGCTGTCGATTGTTCCAAATGCGGTCATAACAATAACCTCCGTGGATGGATTATCATGCTTAATGCGCGATAAAACTTCCAGACCATCCATCGCTTCCATCTTAAGGTCAACAACAACCAAATCGAAGAAACGATCTTTTTGTAGTTTTACGGCCATTTCCCCGTTCTCTACGCTTTCGACATGATAACCAGCCCTCTTAAAGGCAATTACCAGGGACTCCCGCATATTTTTTTGATCTTCGACAACCAGAATATTAAACATAATTCCTTGAGAACCTCATACTAACACGGTTTTAACTTGTTTGTTTTTTATCGGCAGCCGGATGGTAAATGCCGTCCCTTTATTCCGTTCGCTCTTTACATCTATTACACCGCCGTGATTATCTACAATACGATGTACAATGGGAAGTCCCAGTCCCGTCCCCTTCGCTTTTTTCGTGGTGAAAAAAGGTTCAAAAATCTTTTTCATAATTTCCGGCGGGATTCCTTTCCCCGTATCTGCGACTACGATTTCTATCTCTTCATTATTCGGCACATTCGTCCTTCTTACATGAATGTAAATTTTCCCGCCACGAGGCATGGCATCAATAGAATTTACCAACAAATTCCAAAATACCTTCCTGATCCAATTCTGGTCTAAATAAACCCTTGGGACATCATCCTCATAGACCTTTACAATTTTGATTTTTTCATTAAACCTTTCATCCCGCTGCAGCAAAAGCAATGTCTCATCAATAATTGCAAGAATATCGCTCCTGACGAAATGATATTCTGCTGGATGCGCAAAGGTCAGGAAGTTGGTAATAATGCTATTGAGCCGGTCGGTTTCCTCTACCACCATCTCAAACAACTTTTGATCGTCGCCATCCAGGGCTAAATCCCGTTTCAACATGCATACTGAATTCGATATTGCCCCCAGGGGGTTCCTGATCTCATGGGCGATAGAAGCAGCCAATTCTCCAATGGAGGCCAGGCGTTCAGAACGACGTATTTGATCTTCTATCTTTTTCCTGTCCGTGATATCCCTGATAATCCCTTCAACGCCAAGAATACTTCCATTTTTATTTTTAATCGGATACGTATTCTGGGAGAGCCAGAGTTCCTTGCCGTTTTTACAATAAATACGATATTCCAAATCCTTCGAAACTTTTAATTCATCATCAAGTATCTTCTGCATGGTTTCCTTAACCAGCCTTACATCATCCTTGTGGATCATCTCGGTAGCGATGGAAGGGGTCTCGTAAAATTCCTGGGGAAAATATCCCGTTACCTTTTGCAGTGCGTTATTAAGAAACAAATATCTCCCCGTTTTATCCATCCTGAATATAACATCTTCAATGTCTTCGACCAGATTCCTGTATTTCTCCTCAGACTCTTTAATTCTATCAAAAAGACGCGTGTTGTCAATCGCAATGGCCAACTGGGGGGCGATTTTGCTGACAAAATCAAACAACTGGTTTTCAGAAAAATTATTAACCTTCCTGCTTCCGAAATTAACACTCCCAATAGTTTCACCCTTATATATCAACGGGAATGCCATGCGTGACTTAATTCCCTCTTTATATAAAATGGGATCTGTGGAGAATGCCCCCCGGGATGTATCATTAACCATATAAACTTCACCATCATCCACAACCTTTCCTGCCAGCGTTCCATATTTAGAGTAATGCATGCCTTCCTCCAATCTGGAGTTGTCGTAATCCTTTGAAACTGCAAAAATGAGAAATTCTTCTCTCTTGTCGTCAAGCAAGGTAACACTCATTCTATCAAAATCGATTACCTGGTTAAGTTCCGCGGTGAGAGATTTAAATACTTCTCTAATGTCCAGTTTCGAGGCGAGAATCTTGTTGATGTTATTCACGATATCCTTCTCTTGCTCTATCCTCTTCCTTTCGGTCAGATCGATGATAATTCCCTCGTATCCGACAACGTTGTTTCGTTCGTCTCGCCTGAGATTGCTCGTCATCAGAGAGGGAACCTTAATACCGTCTTTCTTTTTTAATTCCACCTCGTAATCCTTGATAAAACCGTTTCTGTATACCATCTCTTTAATTATTTTACCTTCATCGGGATTAAAGAATAAATGTTGTGCGAGGTTTAGTTTAAGGATTTCGTTTTTCGATTCGTAACCAAACAGGTCAACTCCTGCCTGATTAATATCTATGAAATAACCTTCAGAGTCGCAGAAAAACACAACGTCTTTACTGGTCTCAAAAAGACGTCTATATTTCTCCTCTGATATCCTTAGCTTCCGTGTCCTCTCTTCAACAATTTTTTCCAGGCGCACGGTATAATCATGAAGCTCCAGTTCTAAGAGCTTTTGCTTTGTTATATCCCTGGTAATTGTCACAAAACCGATGGGTCTCCCATCAGTTGCACGCCGGGTTGTAAATGTGCTGTATCCCGTAAAAATTTCTCCATTTTTACGAACCAATTGCATCTCGTTTTTATATATGCCGGTTTGCAATGTTGTCTCAAGTATCTTCAGCACCTTATTAGAAACTGCGTCTGTTTTTGCATGCAATATTTTAATATTTGATTTGAAAATTAATTCATCCGGCTCATATCCATACATCCGCTTTGCGCCTTCGTTGAATGCCAGGATATTCCCACCAAGATCACTGGCAATGATTGCGTGTTCGGTAGAACTAACCAGTATGCTGTTTAAAAAGTTTGTTGTTTCCTGCAGCTTTGAGGTCTTTTCCTGCACCGACTTGGCCATTGCATTAAATGCATCTCCCAATTCCTGTACCTCATCCTCCGTCTTTATCGTCACCCGTTGGGATAAATCCCCTGCGGACATCTTGCGGGTTGCCGTCGTTAGCCCCATAATCGGCCTGGCAATCTTTTGCCCTATTAAAAAGGCAAATGCAATCCCTACCACTGCCAGGATTACTCCGGTAATGGTTAAATACGAAAATATCTTTGAGAAGGGATTCTTTAAATTTTTCATTGCCAGAGACACTTCCTCGGTGCTAATTTCCGTAATGACACCCCATTTAATTTCCGGAATCCAATACCATACCCCCAATACCTTTTGACCTCTGTAGTTAGTGTAACCTCTCGTATCGAATCCACCGATGCCCTTTAAACACGACTCCGCACTCCTTGTAAATTTTTTGGTTCGCGGCTCCACAATTGCCAACTCCATCGTTGTTCTCTTCGTAATTAACCCAATTTTCTTTAACTGGTCGGCGAATTTAGATTCGGTTATCATCAAACCATGCTGGTTGATTATATAGGCGTCATAACTATCTCCATGTATCTCCTGCATCTCACTATTCAGAACGGACAGATCGGCCTGAAATACCATCACACCTACCACGCGACCATCTTCATTCTTTGCAGGCGCAAAGACATACATGGCCGGCAATTGTTCGGAACTGTTCCCAAACTCGTCAGAATCATAGAAAACGGAGGAAACAATGTCAGAAATGTAGGTCTTGCCATTAAGGGCGCGATGAAAGCCCTGAACATCAGATATGTTTAAACCGAAGAGCTTGTCATCCGCTGATATCCTGATATTACCGGATACATCGCTAATCATAAATCTGTGAAACAGGGCATCGTATGGGATGTGAGAAAGAAATTTGGAAACAGTATCGGCATCTGCTTTCGTTAAATTAACAGCCTCTGCTACCAGTGGATTGTTGGCAATGCGTTCTGCCGTGGTCACCAGCTTTTGTAACCAGTCATTCACCTGAGACACCTTCTTCGAGCCGATCGACTGCAAATTGCCAATCGTCGTTTCCTGAATGACCTTTTGAGCGGAAGGATATGCAATGAGCCGCATAACCAATAATGGTGTAAGGACAGCGATCAGGAATAGAAAAATTAATTTGTTCTTGATTGATCGAAACATATCGCTACCCCTATCCTGCTGGTCGGTTATTCACTCATTGTTATGAAGCTGTAAATCTTTTGGAAGGATACTACTGAAACACAACAGAAGGACTGCAATTATTCAACTATTCAACAAAATTCGGGTCGACCGGGACCTTCCCTAAAAATGGCACCTCCCTGAATTCTGTCGCTTTTTCAGATGCTTCTTTGTTTGCCCTGACAAATACTTCGCACTTGTTCACTATCTCATCAAACGCCTTTGCAGCAACCGAACCGGGATAGGCGGCTACAAAAGCCTCGCCGGTATCACACTTTTCTGTAATGCCCGGATCCAGCGGTATCTTCCCAAGAAATGTGACGCCTAATTCCATACAAATCTTCTCACCGCCGCCGGTTTTAAACACGTCAATATTTTCGTGACAGTGAGGACACTTCAAACCACTCATATTTTCAACAATCCCGATAATCGGCACATTACTGTCTCGGGAGAAAAACACCGCCTTCTTCACATCTAACAAAACCACGTCCTGGGGTGTGGTAACAATCACAGAGCCATCCACTTTCCCAATAAGTTCAATAATGGATATAGCTTCATTCCCCGTTCCCGGCGGCAAATCTACCAAAAGAAAATCCAGGCTCCCCCAGCATACACTTCCCATCAACTCGCAGAGAAAATCCCACTTTGCAGAATCCCTCCAGATAACCGGCATTGACGGGTCTTCGATCAAAAAGGACAGAGAAGCCACTTTTAAATTCGGCATCACTTCCAGAGGCATCACCCCGCCGCTGCTGCCCTTGAGCCTTTTTCCCTCTACGCCCAACATCATCGGGATATTAGGACCGTGAATGTCCGCATCGGCTATCCCAACCTTAAAACCCTTTCGAGCCAGTGCAACTCCGAGATTCGTTGTTACGGTACTCTTGCCTACCCCACCCTTGTTACTCATCACAACGATCTTGTAAGTAATCTCTTTCATACGCTGTGCAATTGCCCACTTGTTGTGTTCTATCTGATCCAGTTGACATGACAACTGTTTCTCACAGAGTTCACAGGTAAACGGAATCTTGCATTCTGGCATTACATTCCCCTTCTCATACGTATATGTGCCACACTAACCATAAAAAACTTTATCGATGATATATCTTTATTCTTCGTGTAAATTTTTATACACGATACAAGATGCATGATACACGATGAAGGTTGCACGA
>VGXX01000104.1 GCA_016873155.1 Planctomycetota bacterium
CCTCCATTTCACGTAATTCGGACAGCATCTATGGTAAACCTGGTTTTTAAAACAGCTAATACTTGTCCAAAATACCAATAAATTCCATGGGTATGCTTGGACTTCTCTGCTAATTTGGACAGCAATGAAGCCAAATAGCTTTTTCGATAACTGTTAAACCTATCATCCTTTTGGCTATATATTTCATCATGAGGTAATTTCTCTTGACGTAAAGAACAAATTTGACTCTCAAGGTCGGCAATTTGTTGTGTAGCATTAGCCAACTCTCCAACATTTTCTGGAGATAACCCCTTTTCACTCAAATATTTTCTTAACTGAGATTTCTTGATGTTAAGCTTGGTTACGTTGTCTTCCGCGGCATAATCGGCTTTGCTTTTTTCAAATGCTACATTAATTTCATTCTTGTATGATTCCAACACCTCGATAAAGTCATTTAATACATCCTGTCCTCCAAATTTCTGCCAATCCAGTCGTTTAGTGCTATTAATTAGCAATATAATATCGGAAATAACCTTTTTATATTCTTTCTCATAAGTCTCAAAAGCACTCACTCTGCTGGCAATTTCCTCAATTTCCTTTTGCAACTTCTTATAATCTCCAGATTTTATTATCTCGGTTTGCTTCTTGAGCGTAATAATTTGGCTGCTCAGGGAATCAATTTTTTGATTAATAATTGTTATATTTTCATAAGAATCAATTAGCTCTTTAAAGCTTAAGGCTTTAAGTGAATATTCAGTCTCAATTTCTTGAAGGCTTTTACTGTCTTCCTGAAGGGTAGAAATCCGATATAGGCGATTACGTACTAAAGAAGACATTTCTTCAATATCTTTAGCAAACTTCTCGATTTCATTTTGCAAAAAGAATTCTGTAGTCTTTGGGATTTCAATCTTCGTTGCTTCACGCACTTTACTAAGAGGTTCTTTTGAAAGCTTTAAAGTTGATATAGGAGAATTTAGTCGATACAATCTTTCTACATCTCCATGCAAAGCATTGTATAAAATATGAACTACAGTGCTTTTGCCAGACCCTCTTCCGCCAATAATACATGACAGGTTGGATGAAAAAGTTATTTCGTGATTGCCACGAAGACAAAAATCAATTTCTTCTTCGGAGTCCTTGTTTTTAATTTTCAAATCAGCCGGAAGGTTTATGGTACACTTTTCTATACGTGCATAAGCCTCCTCTTCGCTTGGACAATCCCGCTGAACCCTTACTCTAAGTTTTGGCTCATAAGTTATCTGCCTTAATCCCTCAAAAGCAATTTCTCCCTTTATCCAAGTGTAGTCGAATGAATTGCCATTGGATGGATGCAAGAGATGTTCCAATGTGTGACTGTCAGAGCCCCAAATGCAGGGCTTTAAATTATCAAATCTAATTTGAACTTCTTCCGGTGGGGTATCACCACGCTCACCGAGATAAAAACGTCTATCTGAGAGATCATTGGAAAAAATAAGATCGGCTTGGTGAGTGATATCTTCACGAACTAATCCTGCTCTAGAAAACTGTCTATTATCTTCAAACCATTTTAGAGAAGATATACCCCCATGTCCTTTTCCGACGACAGCTAATAAATAGGATTTTGGCGATACTTTTTGTTTTTTAAATACTTTATTGATTGCTTCGAGAGTATCTTTTATGTCACTTGTACTTAAAGTGATCCCGCTTAAAGCTTTTTTCCTATAATCGCTTCTCGTAGGTTCATTCAAGCCACTAAAATCTTGCGTAATATTAATTTCAGAACCATCAGAAATGCTTTTGCCAATTGCAAAGAGGCTTTGTGGCTTCAGCGGATATTTGTTGCCACGATAGGCTATTTCTAATTCTTCTAAGAAATTACTTTCAATAAAATCAGGTGAACAATGCTCTGGATCTGGATCAAATAGAATGTGAATATTTACTGATTCACTGTCACTGTTAAAAATATTCAGTCTCAGTTCAATGCCAGGTATCAGATAGAGCTTTGTAGATTTTCCACTTGCCGTAAGAGTATGTGTTGACCTGTCATAATAAGATAGAAGTTTTCGGTAGCCTTCAATTGTAAAGTAGTCTGCTGTTGCTATAGCTGATATCTGATGAGATCGGTTGACATCGATAAGCTTTTCAACATAAATATCCCAATTATCACCGAATGAATGCGCAAGTGCTGAAGCAGGAGTATGTACGTGTAAATCCCACTTATGCCATTCTGATCCCCGCGGATATTGATTATATCTATTCATTAACAAATTCTCCTATTTATCTTTTAAGTCTGGCGGTTCCAAGGCGCGCAATTCCAACCCCTCAATCTCTTGCAGTGTTTTCCCTGCAATGCCCTGCAAATCACCGTACATGCCAACGGTTGACTGCATGACACGCTCAATCTGTTCCTCGCGTTTAGCCCATTGCTTCATTATGGCCTTCTTTTCCTTGTCGAGGTCTTCCTGCATTGATGAGAACGCCTCGACAATGGCCTGGACTCTCTGGCGGAATCTTGGGCCGGTAAGGTACTGATAGACCATTTCCATCTTGGTCTGTTGTCCTTCAGTGGCCTGACGGGCAGATGCGACCTCGATCAGTGTGTGGCGGAGCGTGACGGCGACGGGGATCGCCGCTCGCGGATGCGTTACCCAAACACCGTCTATCAATTCGAATGTCTCCACGCCCTTTGGGAGGGTCTGACTGACGATTACGGCAATTTCTGCCTTTGCTGCCCGCTGGTCTTCACGGAGTTTGACAAGCCAGCCATCACTCCAGCTCTTGGTTCTTTTGGACTCCCACAAGATAGTACCACAAGATTGACCGAGCGGGCCGATGACTCGATGCAATACATCTCCACCATACTCGCCCTTCGGGACAGGTTCGATTATGTCATGGGGAAATTTCGTGCTCAAAAGCGCTTCAAGTTCGAGTTCCTGAACTTCTCCCTGAAGTTGCTGTGATCCCTGCTCAGCCTTACGCTTAAGTTCCTCTATCTGCTTCTGCATTGAGGTGATAGTCTGCTCTTTCTCCAACACCTTGAATTTCAGTTGCTCTTCTGCTTCTTTGTGCGCTTGTTCACGGACAGTGGCAAGTCCTTCCTGAATCCGCTTCTCAACCGTCAGGTCAAATTCGCGCTTTGCGTCATCAAGTTCTCGTTGCTTTCTAATAAGCTCAGCCTGGGCCTTCTGTGCCTCGGCAAGTTTTTCGTCCCGCTGCTTGAGAACTCCCTGAAGATCGGCAAGCTCTTTTCTTTTCTGCTCAAGGTCGGTAGCCAGAGCAAGTTTGGCTTTCTTGGATTCTTCAGCGACAATCTTGGCACGCTCCTGTCGTAATTTCTCAGTAACTTGGTCATCAATAGTCTTTATTGCCTGGGCAAGCTCTTTTTCACGCTCACGGAGCGAAGTTTCGCGTTTAGCGATATCAGCGTCTTTCTGTGCCAAACGCTGCTCATACTCGCGACGGGCGGACTCGATGATCGGCGCCGCAAGCGATTCTGTCAGCTTGATCTCTGTCTGGCATTTCGGACAAGTAATCAGTGGCTCTGTCATATATCTCTCCTTAGTGGTCTCAACAAACCGGCATACCGAGGAGCAACGCTATCCGTAGCCGATTCTCTTTGTATAACCATGCGATTCCAAGTTTTGGTGGTTTAGACATTAACTATCTCCCAATGCCCGCCTTTGTCGGGGCCAATGCGTTTCAACACCTTCTTTGCTTTCAGTTTTGCAAGATTATTTTCTACGGCAGTTGTGCTAATCTTAAGCGATTTTGAGAGTTCCGGGATTGTAACAAATTTATTTTGATTTATAATCTCTAAAATCTTCATTTCATTTTCACCCAATTTTTCACCCAACTTTTCACCCAACTTTTTTACGATAGTTGTCCTGACCTTTTCGATACTATCCGTCTTAAGTGAATACCGCGGATCACGATAAAACGTAACTCTAAAAAATTCATCCATTTCAAACACAGGTTCTTTCAGTCCTGTGTCACGCATAAGCTCTCTCATACGCTCAATACCAGAACCCATGCGTTCAACTTTACCCATGCGATTGAATAAATCGGCAATAAGCGGATTTCTCCTTACTGAGGACTTGGCAAAATCCCGCTTTGTAATTCCGTTAGGAAGTCCTCCCGGGTTTTCTATCTCCACGCGGTCATCAAAAATTCTTACATAAATACTTGTTCCGCTAATCGTATAATTCCTGTGGACTATAGCATTAACAACTGCTTCCCTTAAGGCATCCAAAGGAATCTCATAAATGTCGAAGCGGTTAAAACCCCGAATTTCACTGCGGACGTTTAAATGTTTCTTTAAAAAAGCAACGGCTTCATTAAACTGGATTAAGAGGTCGTCTTTCACATCATGCCGGTCATAAATATTCGTTTTATCTGTTCCCTTAAAAGCCGCAAAGATACTTTCCGCGTGAGGGATGAATTTATCAACTCTGGAAGCAAACATTAAAGCGCCCGCATTTGTGATTCTGCCTTTCTGCACTAAACTCAGACTTGTCAGTATATTTTGTGGGATTATTTTTCTGATGCTGATGTCAGCTTCTTTCAGAAAGTTCCTTATCTTTTCTCTTGATATGTCTTTCCATGAAACACTTCTATTTGTCTTTTCTTCAAATGAAATCTTTTCATGTTCCTGGAACATTGTCCGCAATTCATGGTTGGTCATCTTCTGTGTTGTGCCGTCAAGCCTTCTGAAATACCCTGAACTGCAATTATAAGGCTTCTCTTCACCCTGCGGCACTTCTATGGCTATAACATTTTGGAATTGTTTTATCTTTACCTGAACCGGGGGATTACAGTTTCTTGCAACAGAATTGATTCGGGCTTTCATATCATTTGTCAGCTTTTCGCCGCTTACAGTCCGGTCATCTCTAACGCCCAGGAGAATAACCCCGCCCTTAGTGTTTGTAAATGCGACAATGTCTTCATCAATCCGTGGCGTAAAATGCTCTTTGAATTCAACGGTAAGTCCTTCGCCTTCTTTAATGAGAATGTTTATCCTGTCAGCATCTGTCATTGGGTATCTCCCCGTCTTCAGCAGTTCGACCAACAAAAACAGCCTTCAACCTATGTTACAACGTTTTATCGGTTTATACCTTCTGTGTCAATTTATTTTCAATGTCCGCCAGGATATATCAATTCAATTTCCATACTGCTTTTCACATCTTCTGCCCATCTGTCTAATTTTTCGATCCCGGTATCGAAGAAAACCACCTTCCTGGATAGCCAACTCCTATGGCATAAGACCTCTGTCCTTAAAACTTACATACTTCTCGTTTCCGATAACGATATGATCCAGAATTTTTATACCGACGATATTCCCGGCCTCTACCAGCCGATTGGTAATCTGGATGTCTTCCTTGCTGGGTTCCGGATCGCCAGAGGGATGATTATGCACAAAGATGACTGATGCGGCGGATTCCCTGATAGCCGCATTAAATGCCTCTCTGGGATGGACGATGCTGGACGTCAGACTGCCGGCAGAGACGTCTGATTCTATTTTGATGATACGGTTTTTATTGTCCAGCAAGACAGCCAGAAAGACTTCCTGCTTCTTTCCCCGAAGTTGCTCGTGGAAGTGGTTGTAGATATCGCTGCTAGACTTAAACTGTTGACCGGGTTTCATGGTAGTGACAGAAAAACGCTTGGCAATGGCCAGAGCAGCCTTGATCTGCGCAGCCCGCGCCGGTCCTATGCCTTTCGTTTTGCACAACTCACGGATAGAAGCTGAACTCAAACTTCGGAAGTCGCCATACGCCGAAAGAAGCTTTTTGGCCAGATCAACAGCGCTATAATCCTGAGTGCCATCACGGATGATGATTCCCAGGAGTTCGGCGTCTGTCAGGTGTTCGTCACCGCCCTGGATAAGCCTTTCACGCGGTCGTTCATGGGCAGGAAGCTGTTTAATTGTGGGACGTTTATTTTCTTCCTTCATGGTCACTGCTACCATACCGCAGAAGTGGTAAAGTGAAACTTTATGAAGATACTCTTTAAAATCGCTACTGTTTTCCAGACAGATTATACCGTATGAATTGGCTCTGTCAATAAAATGTCCCAGCGTACATTTCAGGGAAAAAATATTTGATTAAATACACTATCTTGTTTATATTAAGTAAAAATACAAACGCCATAAGACAAAGAAAATGGGGCGTGATATAATATACCTTAAAGATTGGAAAAAATATGTTATTCCCGTGGGACATGAATTTGGAAATAGGCAACGATGTAATCGATGACCAGCATAAGGAGATATTTAGCAGGGCAAATAAGCTGCTGTCTGCAATGGCAGATGGTAAAGGTCGCGAAGAAGTTGATAAAGTAGTTGCTTTTTTGACAAATTATGTGGTAAATCATTTCAGCGAAGAAGAATCACTAATGTCAAGACATTGCTACAGCGATTATTCTCGACATAAAAATCAACATGCACAATTCATAAATAACGTTTCCCGCTTAAAAATGGAGTTTGAAACACAAGGAGCAACCTCAGATTTGGTAATACAAACGAAAAAACACGTTTGTAATTGGCTGAGAGACCATATAAGCAAAACAGATAAAGCATTCGGTACGTTCTTAAAGAACAAGAGCTAATTTTTTTCTAAAAAATTTACTGGGGCAGGACAACCTATGTAATTTGCTTCATATCAAAAAGTAAAAAACCACAAAAATTACACTATTACGGCAACAACAGATGAGGGTGGTTAAGTCTTACTAATCCAAAACATTTGTGTTGGAGGTAACCCATGATTCCGTATGAAACGAAAGACATTCGGACCATTGTACTTCTGGGACACGGTGCTTCAGGGAAGACTTCGCTGGTTGAATCCATGCTTTTCAAGGCCGGCGCTACTACACGCCTCGGCAGCGTTGAAGACGGCACTTCAGTTGCCGATTACGACATCGACGCAAAAGAGAAGAAACACACGATAGACTCTTCTATCCTGCACTGCAATTGGAAGGGACGTGAAATAAATATCATCGATACGCCCGGATACGTTGATTTTATCCGGGACACGATCACCTCTCTTGTCGCCGCAGAAACAGCCCTCATCACAATCTCCGCTGCAGACGGTATTCAAGTCAACACCGGAAAACTATGGAATCTGGCCTGTCAAAAAGGACTGGGAAAGATAATTGTTGTTACCAAGATTGACGGCGAAAATATTGATTATCTGGCATTGCTCGATTCCATCAAAAATACCCTGGGATCCACGTGCGTCCCATTAGTCTTACCTATCGGGATTGGACATGATTTTAAAGGTGTCGTCAATATATTTGAATTATCCAACCCTTTGCCCGGCGGAGTTGTGGGTAATGCGCACTCTGCACATGACGCCTTAATTGAGGCGATTGTCTCCGCCGACGATGCCTTGATGGAAAAATACCTTGATGGAAAGGAGATTGACAAGGCAACCCTGCAATCCTGCTTTGTAAAGGCCATTGCAGGCGGAAATGTCGTACCTATTCTCTGCTGCTCAAACAAGAAATCTTTGGGAATCGAAGAAGTCCTGGACACGATTGCTCATTTTTCACCCTCTCCGCTTGAGGGAATAAAGAGAAAAGCTATTGATATGCAAAAGAACCAGGAAGTCACCCCAGAAGCCGCAAACAACTCTCCCTTTAGCGCACATGTGTTTAAATCAGTGATCGACCCCTTTGTCGGAAAATCAACCTATTTTCGAGTAGTCTCAGGCATGCTGGACGGTGATTTATCATTTTATAATGCGACGAGTAAAAAAGTGAATAAGGTCGGCCATATTTACCGTGTCTTTGGGAAGGAACAACAACCTGTTTCGCGAGCCATTCCCGGCGATATTATCGCTGTGTCCAAGGTGGAGGATATCCACATTTCGGATACGATCTGTGATTCCAAACACCCGGTAAAGTTTCCGGAGATCACGTTTCCCACTCCAATGTCCTCACTTGCCGTGATACCCAAAAGCAAGGGGGCTGAAAAGAAAATCAGCGAATGCCTCCATAAACTTACCGAAGAGGATAAAACCTTTAAAGTTTCCCATGATACCTTAACCAATGAACTGGTGATTACCGGCATGAGTAATCTCCATTTGCAGGTAATAATCAGCCGTTTGAAACGCCGCTTCGGGATTGAAGTGGAATCCCATACCCCAAAAATCCCTTATAAGGAAACCATTACAGCAAGGTCACAGGCGCAGTACAAGCACAAAAAACAATCGGGTGGTCATGGGCAGTATGGAGAGGTACATATCAAAATTGAACCGCTGCCGAGGGGTACAGGGTTTGAGTTTGTAGATGAAATAGTCGGCGGCTCCATTCCGCGTCAATACATACCTGCCGTTGAGAAGGGGATTCACGAAGTACTTGGCAAAGGCATATTGATTGGACATCCCATTGTTGACCTGCGTGTGCGATTGCACTACGGCTCTTATCACGATGTCGATTCTTCCGAGACGTCTTTCAAGATAGCTGCATCGCATGCATTCCTGGACGCCTTCAACCATGCAAAACCCGTGCTTCTTGAGCCAATCGTAAATATCGAGGTGACGATTCCCACGAAATTTATGGGTGAGATTACCGGAAACCTTTCCAGCCATCGAGGCCACATCAAAGGGATGGATTCTCTGGGAGACTTACAGGTAGTGCGGGCCGCCATCCCCATGTCATCAATAGCCAACTACGAAACCGAATTGAAATCAATGACCGGCGGGCAGGGTTCGTTTACGATGGAATTCTCGCATTACGATGTCGTGCCGGCGCATCTCATCCAATCCATCATCGCCCAGTCGCACGCCGCCCATGCTGCGAATGCAAAGAAAGAATGATAAAGGCTGAAAAGAGATTAAAAAGAGGAGGTTAAAACCCATGTCAATAGTAAACAACAAATTAAGCCCGACGTTAACAACGCTATTAAGCGAACTCAGAGACGAGTGTTTATCAACGATAAAGCTAATCCACCAACTAGACATCGAGCATCTAACAGAGGAACAAATCGAAGATGTTTTAGGTGATTTAACGGTATCTATAACCCATTTACAAACACACTCTGCAATAGTGAAGGAAGAATTATACAAACTATAGGTTAATCGGATATCGCAAATTGTGATTTCAAGTCAAGAAAAAATTATTTCAAGGTAAGTATGGAGTGCTGGACTATTTCCATGACTTTGGAAGGGAAGATGCCCAGTTGGAGTGTGCCAACCACCGAGATGACGATGGCGGCAACGATTAAAGGTGAAATGGTGAGGGGATGAAAGTCCCTTGTAGGTTCTTTCATGTACATGATTACCGTAATCCGCAGATAGTAGTAAACGGAGATGACGCTGTTTATCACGCCAATGACAGCCAGCCCGACATAACCCGATTTCATGGCGGCGCTGAAGATGTAAAATTTTCCCACAAAACCCGCCATGGGCGGAATACCCGCCATGGAAAGCATAAAGAGCGTCATCGCTATGGCAAGCAGCGGATGTTTGTATCCCAATCCTGCATAGTCGTTAATCTGTATGAATTCGTCACCCTTCTGGCTTAACACTATTACAATTGCAAATGCACCGATATTCATAAAGATGTAAGCCAGAATATAGAACAATGTGCCCGATACGCCCATGTTATTCGCAGCTACCAGGGCGATCAGGAGATAGCCTGCATGGGCAATGCTGGAATACGCCAGCATACGTTTGATGTTCGTTTGTGCAATTGCCACTACGTTTCCTATGGTCATGGTCAGGACGGCAAGGACGAAAATAATCTTCTGCCACTCGTAATGGGTCGACCCAAAGGCGGTCATGAAGATACGCAAAAAGGCTGCAAACCCGGCCGCTTTTGGCCCTACAGACATAAAGGCGGTTATTGACGTGGGCGCACCCTCGTAGACATCGGGCACCCATGCGTGGAACGGTACAGAGGCAACTTTAAATCCAAGTCCGATAATTATCAATCCCATGCCCATGAGCAAAAGGGGGTCTAATGCGCCGCCCTTTCCTTCAATAAAACAGGCAATTTGCCTGAGGCTGATAGTGCCCGTTGTGCCATAGATAATGGATATCCCGTACAGTAAAAAGCCCGTGGCAAATGCGCCCAGCAGGAAATATTTCAAAGAGGCTTCGTTTGAGATGAGTTTCGAACGTTTGAAACCCGTCAGGATATAAATGCTGATTGACATGACTTCCAGGCCGATATAAATGTTCAACAGGTCGGCGCCGGATGCCATGAGCATCATACCTATTGTTGCAAACAATAGTAAGGCATAATATTCTCCATGATTAATCTCCTCTCGCTTGATGTAGCTGTGTGAGATGAGGATGGTGAGTCCCGTACTGAGGAGAAAGATAAAATTGAAAAATAAGGAATAGTTATCAATCGCAAAAGATTCACTGAACGAAAATAGTGTCGTCCCTACAGAGTTCCTGGAAAAAATGCCCGCAATGATAATTCCCAGCAGGGATATGTATGCCAGGTAATTCTTATCCCCAAATTTTCTTGAAGATACGACGTCCGTAACAAGCACGATCATACCGAAACCTGCCAGAATCAGTATCGGCAAAATACTGAGGATATTAAATGTCATAATCGATGTATTCACCATTGTTAAAAACTCTTAATCACAAGTTATTCCGTTTAAGTCCCCATTAAAAAAGGGGGATTCAGGGGGTTGTGTTTTTTCTGGACTATTTTACAACCCCCTAGCCCCCTTTTTTAAGGGGGATTTTTTGTCTGCCACAATTCGTTTTTTTCTTTACCACTCCGTCCTGTTCTCAGGAACTATATCAATTTTTGGCGCATCATTCTCCTGTAATTGTTCAGCCTTGCTTTGTATCTGAGCATTTGATGCAATATTTGCCTTATCTCCCACCTGTTTCAAAAGGTGATTTACCGATGCATCCATCTTTCTCAGAAACGAATTGGGATAAATGCCAATCCAGAAGATCATCACTACAATCGGGAGCAGGATAGCCCATTCCCGTTTGTTCATATCTTTTAACGTCTTGTTCTCTTCATGTGTAATCTCGTGAAACATAACCCTCTGAAACATCCAGAGCATGTACACGGCAGCGAGGATAATACCTGATGTTGCAATCGATGCATAGAGAATGCGTGACTTGAACGTACCCACCAGGATGAGGAACTCTCCGACAAAACCGTTTAGCCCGGGCAGTCCGATAGACGATAACGTAACGATCATAAAGAAGGTGGCAAAAACCGGAATCTGTTTTGTCAGACCTCCGAAGTCTGCGATCATGCGTGTATGCCTTCTTTCATAAAGCATTCCGACAACAAGGAAGAGCGCCCCTGTGCTGAGACCGTGATTGATCATCTGGGTAATTCCACCTTCGATGCCCTGGATATTGAAGGCAAAAATGCCCAGCATGACAAAACCCAGATGGCTCACGCTGGAATAGGCAACGAGTTTTTTCAGGTCGTCCTGCACCATAGAAACCAGAGCGCCATAAATAATGCCCACAATAGCCATCCATGAAATTACCGGAACAA
>VGXX01000105.1 GCA_016873155.1 Planctomycetota bacterium
AGGGAGACATTCTGGGTGCAATTGCCGGGGAAACAGGCATTTCCGGCAGGTTAATCGGAGACATCGACGTATTCGACAAGTTTACCTTCGTCGAAGTGCCGGTAGAATATGCACAAGACGTCCAGGATGCCATGCAGGATATCAAAATCAGAGGCAAGAACATTACGATAGAACCCGCCACAAAAAAATAAGCAGTAAAATGAGAAGGAGCAATAAAATGGACGCGAAATGCTTTATTTGCAGGAAAAAGATTAAGGATGGAGAAGAATACACAAGTATTAACAAAGGTGTTTATTCGGAGGAAGGAGACAATGACTGGATTGCTTTAATCTTTCACGAAAACTGCTGGACAAAATTTGGGAGAGGTGTAGGTAGAGAGTTGATACCGCTTTTTGAAACGGAAGCATAGCTTGATTGTATAGATATTTAAGCGGGTTCTTGGTAGTGGCAGACAAAAAATCCCCCTTCCTCCCCCTTTATCCCCCTCCGGAGGGGGATAAAGGGGGAGGATAGGGGGGTTGTAAACTTAATGTCCAGGAATTTCAAAATTAGCCACAAAGGTACGAAGGTCGCGGGGCACGCTGACAGTGCCCTTATTATTGGTCACGCATAATCCCAAAAGGAAAGAGGTGGAAAATGGCACAGGCAAAACACGGCGACACCGTGAAAGTACATTACACAGGTAAATTAAACGACGGTTCGGTGTTCGACACCTCTCATAACCGGGAGCCTCTGCAATTTACCATTGGTGATGGTCAGCTAATCCCGGGCTTTGAGCATACCGTGGTGGGAATGAACATGGGCGAATCGAGGACCGTTAACATCCGGGCGGAAGATGCGTATGGCTTGCACCATAAGGAAATGGTGGGTGTGGTTGGCCGGGACCAGTTCCCGCCTGACCTGGAAGTAAAAGTCGGACAGCAATTCAAAACCCATAATGAGGATGGTCGAACAATTATCGTCACCGTAACCGATGTTTCTGCATCGGATGTGACGCTGGACGCAAACCATCCCCTGGCCGGAAAAGACCTGACTTTCGATATCCAGCTTGTCGCGGTTGTATAACCTTTCCATAGAAAATACTGTCTGAACAGAAGCACATATTTTTGTCATTTCGACTCCTGCGCTTTCTGTCATTTCGAGGAGCGAAGTGACGAGAAATCTTTCGCTCAGGACAGACTCCGGGAGAAAGCTGTGCGCTCTGTAATTTAACGTACAGGAATTTCAAACTATTGTTCCTCCCCCTCGATGGGGGAGGCTAGGTGGGGGTGAGAGAAATAGCTACGCACCCTCCCTTTGTCCCTTCCATCAAGGGAGGGATTATCTTTAATTCATGTAATCACCGAAGGCCTAATTTGATGATTTTCACCAAGAAAAATATGAAAAACAAATATTTTTTAACTATCTCTACCTGCATTTTAGCACTGTGTCTATTTTTGGCTTCCGGTTGTAGTTTCATATCCGTCTCCCTCGTTCCGCCCGTCCAGCCGCTCAAAGAGACAACGGTTACGGGGAAGGGAAAAGAAAAGATACTTATTGTAGAAATTTCCGGCATCATTTCAGAGGAGGAAAAGCGCGACATTGCCGGTCTTTCAGGGGAACCGGACATGGTTGCACGTATCAAAGAAGAACTCAAAATGGCAGCAAAAGACAAACGCGTGAAAGCGGTTATCCTGCGTATCAACAGTCCGGGTGGCACGGTTACCGCATCGGATATGCTCTACCATGAAATCGAGCAGTTTAAGAAAAAGACAGGAAACAAGGTCGTTGCCTGCATCATGGATTTGGGGGCATCGGGCGGTTATTACGTAGCCGTTTCAGCGGACATGATTGTGGCACACCCTACCACCGTTACTGGCAGTATCGGCGTCATCATGCTCAATCTCAGCATCGAGGGGCTTCTCCAGAAAATCGGTGTGAAAGATACCTCTGTCAAGACGGGTGAGCATAAGGACATGGGTTCTCCTTTAAAAACGATGACGGATGAGGAACGGAAGATATTTCAAGGCGTACTGGACAATATGTACGAAAGATTTTTGTCTGTCATTGCCGAGAACAGAAAAGATTTGACGCTGGAAAAACTCAGGCCGCTTGCCGATGGCAGGATTTATACCGCCCGGCAGGCGTTGGAATATGGGTTTATTGACCGGATCGGCTATCTTGATGAGGCTATTGCCTTGGCGAAGGAAGAGGCGGGGCTCACGACGGCACGGGTCATCATCTATCACAGACCGGGCGCTTATAAGAATAACATATACTCACAACTCAGTAATTCAGGTTTTGGCGCTATCAATCTCCTCAACATCGATCTGAAAACATTCGTCAGGTCAGGCACGCCATCTTTTATGTACCTCTGGGCGCCGTAACTTGATATTTTAGATTTGCGATATCGGATGTACGATTTTTCCCAATCCAATAACTGAAAGATTGGGATCGAACAATTAAGTAACATGAACAACTTCGTGTTGTTGTGCCATCAGGGCTAAAGCCCCGGTATGGCGTGTACCCACTAACCCCGGCCTTAAGGCTGGGGTTAGTGACAGTCTTATCGTTCGACCGAACTCACGACGAAGTCTGAATTGGGCTTTAGCCCTGACAGTGCCTGATCTTCAAAGTATCGGACAACCCAGAACGATTCGACCCCGTTCTTTCCCCGGAAGAAACCAAAAAAAGCTTGCAATCTTCTTCGTTTTTGTATTATCATCCCTTTTAAAGAAAAAACAATTTCCTATCATCCTCTCGTCATTACAACAGCCGCACGGAGCAGACTTATTGTCATTGGATTAAATGGAACAAGGGGATTTTATGCTGATCCGTATAAGACGACATGATAACAAGTGCAAAGAGACACAAGTTGCAGGGTTTGAAGTAATTATCACGATAGTATTTACCATATCAAAGGTACGTTATATGGACAATAAACCTGTATTCTGCATATTATGCGGATCAATCTAATCAATGTTAGGAGAAAGTAAGAATGTCAAAAAAGCCATATTATCCAGATTCCTTATCTCCAGCAACAAACATAGCTGCGTTATCAATGGAAGCTCAACAAGAAGCAAACCGTTTAGAAAAAGAGAAAATTCAATTAACACGGAAAGCCAATAAAATAGCTATGATTGCAGCAATAGCTGCTGTAATAGCTGCAATCGCGGCTATTGTGTCCGCCATATTTGCTCTTGATGCTAAAGAAACAATAGAATTAATCATAAAGGCCTCCTAACAATAGGGTAGAGGCGAGCGGGAACAGCCTCGGTAGTTTTTAATAAGGGTCTGAGGCCCGCCGCCTCACCCTCGGCGTTAGCTGCGGGCAATCAAAATTCATATAACCTTTCTAGTAAACACTTTCTATTGATATTTGTATAGATTTGATTTAGTTTATAAATTATAATTTAAATGGGTGAGTCGAACAGTTGAGTGATTTACTTGAATAGCATTTAATACACTTAGGAGACATTATAAATGCCAATCGCTGAAACGGGATACGAGCATATCATCCTTAACGAAAATAAAGTGCCGATTATTGCAGGCACAAAAATGAAGGTAATCGAAATTATTCTCGATAAAATTGCCTATGGTTGGAGTCCTGAGGAACTCCAGTACCAGCATCCTCGTCTCACATTAGGTCAAATATACTCGGCTTTGGCTTATTACTCCGATCATCAGGAAATATTTGACCAGGAGATCGAAACGCAATTAAAGCAAGTGGACCAAATGAGGAAGGAAGCAAAGCCTACACCACTCATTGCCAGGTTAAAAGCCAAGAAACTAATATAATGGCTATTCAGCTTTACATGGACCATAATGTACCTCGAGCGATAACCGATGGGTTGAGAGTGCGTGGGGTAGATACTATCACTGCACTCGAAGATGGCACAACAAAAGTGGATGATTCAGAATTATTGGATCGTGTAAGTAAAATGGGACGCGTGTTATTTACAAGGGATTATAATCTCTTGCAAGAAGCCACAAAGCGTCAAAGGGCTGGGATATCATTCCATGGAATCATCTATGCCCACCAATTGCGTATTTCAATTGGAGATTGCATTCGTGACTTGGAAATCATTGCAAAAGCTGGTGAACCGGAAGACTTGCTGAACAGAGTACAATATTTGCCACTTTAAAGAGAATGAATAATCAACTCCATATTTGTATAAATTTCCAAGTACTTCAAAAAACAAACCTTTCGTTATTGATAAAACAACACTGTTTCCTGTAATAGACACCCCTGCATAGAGAATCTTCCTCTCCTAATTATATGTATAGGAATTTCAAAGTTACTTAGACCCACTAAATACGCGAAAAAACACGAAAGAACATAATTTCTAAACAAGATTAAAAAAAGTTTTTGACCTTTCGTTTATTTCGCGTGTTTTGTGGGCAATATACCGTTTACTCCATTGATTACTTTCTGACTTGTTTGGCCATGCAGGAAGTCATGCGGATAAGGGCAGGCGAAAAATCGTAATTATCCAGTTTGACTTCGATAATATTAAAGCTGTCTTTCTGACGACATGCCTTTGTGATGGCATCATCGAATTCTTCCTCCGTTTCTACCACAAATCCGTATCCACTGCCCGATATTTCAGGAATCCTGCTGTAATTCCATGAGTGAATGTCATTGAATGAACCGTCCAGGATAGGTCGTTCCGTCCCATATCCATTGTTGTTCAGCAATACAATAATAGGATTCAGCTTATAGCGGACAACCGTTGTAAGTTCCATGCCTGTCATTTGAAAAGCCCCGTCTCCCACAATAACCAGCGGCCTTAACGCCGGATTCGCCATCTGAACCCCGATGGATGCGGGTACTGAGAAACCGAGGGATGCGTAATATGCCGGGGATAAAAACTCCGTCTTTGAGTGAATACACAGGTCAGCCGCCCCAAAGAGGGCATCGCCGACATCTGCGATAACAACAGTATCGTCAGTAATAACGGTATTCAGTTTTTCAAAGAGCCTTTTAACGGTGATCTTGGTATTTCGTTTCGGTACGAACGTCCCGGTTACCTGGGCATGGTACGGCTTCTCGTTGGTATGCAGATGGATATCAGCATTAACCAATGCCTGCATAAAGGATTTCAGGTCAACTCCATCATACTGGTGGTATCGTATCGATACCTTTTCGCTGGCGGCATATATGGTAATTTTCTGATTCAGCCTGGCGGTAAATAGCCCAAGGTCTATGTCCGTCAAAAGTGCGCCCAAAAGGATGAGACAGTCGGCGGACTCTACACGTTGAAGAACGTCCTGCCTGCCTATCGCTCCTTCATAAACTCCAATGAAAGAAGGGTGACGTTCTGAGATTACCGATTTTCCTAAAAGTGTGGAAGCAGCGGGTATTTTTGTTTTTTCAATAAATTTAAGGAGCAAGTCATGCAGGCCAAAACGCTGTATCTCTACGCCGGCAATAACAACAGGCTTTTTGGCGGCATTTATCATGGCAGTAGATTCTTCTATTGCTTCCTGTAAGGCGTCTCTGTCCACTTGCACTTGCGTAACATGGGATCGATGCCGTGATATTCCCTTTTCAAGCACCATATCGCGGGGAATCTCAATATAGCCTGGACGCTTATGCTGCATTACTGCATGTAACACACGATCAATCTCTTCAAAGGCCGTTTGTGGGTCGTCAATTACCGTAGATGCAACGGTGAGTTGTTCAAAGATTTTCTTCTGTGTGTCAAAGTCTTTTACCTTATGGTGAAGGAGTGGATTCTTCTCGCGTTCCCTGATACCGGGCGCGCCGCTGATAACGACAACCGGAGACTCCTCTGCATACGCCTGTGCAGTCGTGTTGGCAACCTTGAGCCCGCCTACACAATAGGTAACGCATACAACACCAAGCCCGTTTACCCGTGCATATGCATCGGCTGCATATCCCGCGCCCTGTTCGTCGCAGACGTTTACCAGCTTCAGCTTGCTCTCTTCAAGTTTTTTAAAAAAGTTTAAGACGAAATCGCCCGGTATACCAAATACATGGCGGACACCGGCTTCATATAATTTATTTATAAGATAGTCGCTTATCGTAATACTTTTTGCCATATATGGTTTTCCTTTAAAATAACCCAAAGTTGTTTATTCATCAAATTTTACCCCCACCCCATCAAAGGACAGAGCAACCGCAAATATAACCAAATGATGGAGAAACCGCACAGGTCGAAGATAAATCCGGCGCGTACCATTTTAGGGATAGAAACCAGCCCGGTGCCGTAAACGATTGTATTGGGCGGTGTGGAGACGGGCAGCATAAAGCCGTAACTGGCGCCAAGGCACGCGCCAAGCGCAGGCGGGATCGGGTTGACATTGGCTGCCCCGGCAAGCGCAATAACAACAGGGATAACCATGTTCGACGATGCGACATTTGACGTCGTTTCACTCACGATAATTGCCAGCGCGATTGATACTGCGGTCAACCCCCACAACGATTGCGCCCCGGTAAAATTCGTAATGCCCTCTCCGATGGCTGCAGCAACTCCTGTAGAAAACAACAATCCTCCCAGACTCATTCCGCCGCCCATCAGGAGTATGGTTCCCCAGTCAATCTGCACCGCTTCCTGCCAGGTGAGGGTAAATTTTCCCTGTCGGCGGTCGGTTGGCAGGATAAAAAGGATACATGCTGCGATGAGTGCGACCATGCCCTCATGGAGATTTTCACTGACGAGCTTGAACAAAGTGTGTTCTTTTCCAAGGACAATAGCAAGCAATCCGGGCGTAATCCACAAAGAAACAGCGACTCCAAAAGCAATCAACGTATTTATTTGTCCCTGAGTCCACCCGCCAAGGGACGTTCGTTCCTTCCGGAGGTATTGTTGTAATTGGGCATGTGAGAAGTCAGTGTTTCCCGGCGTCTTTTCACGATGCAGCCGGTAAAGCAGCGCAAACAGCACGCCATACATGACTGTACAGAGGGGCATCCCGATGGTCATCCACTGAAAAAAGTTGATGTCCATACCAGTTAGCTTCTTGATCAGTCCGATACCGATGAGGTTGGTAGGCGTGCCAATGGGAGTGCTGATGCCGCCCACCGACGCCGAAAATGCCACCATGAGCATCATGCCTGTTGAGAATGACCCTTTGGGCAATTTGCCTGAGATTTTGGACAGATCGTGGTTTGTCAGGCGCATATCCTCGATTGCCCGAAGGATACCCAAGGCTATGGGCATCATCATTGCCGTAGCCGCCGAGTTGCTGACCCACATGGATGCTACCGCCGTTATCCCGCCAAATGCTGCCAGCAGGCGGGCCTGATTTCCGTTTGCCCATCGAAGGGAAAGAATAGCGAGTGCGAAACGACGGTCGAGACGATGAATCATCATTGCCTGGGCAAGAATAAACCCGCCAATAAACAGGAATATAATGGGGTCTGCAAATGGTGCAAGCGTTGTTCGTGCATCTGCAATACCAAGTCCGATACACAGACATGTCCCCAGCATAGCAGTTACCGGAAGAGGGATCGATTCCGTTAACCACAATACAATAACGCAAGCCAGCACTGCGCTCAAACGACAGCCATCTGGCGTTAGTCTTCCTCTGGTAAGAAGGAAAACAACGCCAAATGCCAGCGGGGCTAAGTAGAATCCTGCCCTCCGGCGCAGACGGTCCAGCCATTCTTCCGTCTTTGAAATAACTTCCAGACCTTTGTATTTGTCCGTTGTTGAGAGTTGTGTTCCGTTATTCATCATTATACTTCCCTGAACAGCTTGACCCGGTGAGGAGAATACGCGTATTGATAACCGGCATCATTTTCTATAAGAAGGTCGCCCTGGTTGTCAATTCCCAGAAACAATCCCTCCTGGGTTTCTCTGTCAAGCTCAAGTGCCACCCGGCGAGGTATGCTCCATGCGGTATTGATTACATTCAATAGGGCAGAGAATCCGTCTGTTTTCATTTGACGATGAACGTTCTCTAAATTCTTCAATATCATTACGGTCAATTCATCAAGGCAAGGCACTGGATTGATGTGGTCAGACAACCTCGTGATTTTTTGTGTTAGTGAGTGATTTATCATATCTGGTCTGTTGAAAACGTTGATTCCCACACCCACCACAACGAGGTTGTCGTGGAATTGTTCGACCAGTATACCGGCCAGTTTTCTGTCGTTGACCATAATGTCGTTGGGCCAGCGGAGGCGTGCTTCCCGGATTCCTAGGCATTTTATAACGTCGAGAATCGCCCATCCTGCTGCCAGTGGCAAGGCCTTCCAGTGGTGTCTTGCTCCTTCGACCGGCACAACCATGGAAAGCCATAGACCTCCATAATCGGAGACCCACAACCGACCCTGCCTGCCGCGTCCCGATGTTTGAGAATCGGCTCGTACGGCATGCCAGGGAGGCAAGCTGCGTGCTATGTCATTTGTCGACCCGACACGGTCATAACGATGCACACACCATTCCCCTATAGTGTTGATGCGAAAACACCCCTTCATTTGCTTAAACATGCGATAAAATAGCCGGCGACAATAACCGTACCAATGCCGCCGGCAACATTTGGCCCCATCGCATGCATGAGGAGATAATTATTCGGGTCTTCCCTTTGCCCTTCCAGATGGGCAACACGGGCAGACATAGGCATAGCTGAAATTCCCGCAGCGCCGATCAGGGGATTGATAGGATTTTTGGGACTTACATAGTTCATCAGTTTGCCCATGAGAACGCCTCCTGCGGTCGAGAGTCCAAAGGCAACCGCTCCCAGAAAAATAATTTTTAACGTTTCAATATTGAGGAAACGTTCCCCTGCCATGGTAATACCGACACTGGTGCCAAGAAAAATCGTAACGATATTGATAATCTCGTTTTGAGCAGCAGCAGATAAACGCTCCGTCACGCCGGACTCGCGAAGGAAGTTTCCGAGCATCAGCATGAAAATTAATGGCGAAGATGCCGGAACAAGGAGCACAGAAAGAACCGTGACAATCAAACAAAAAAAAAGTTTCTCCAGTTTTGATACTTTGCGCAGGGATTTCATTCGAATTCGTCTTTCATGCTTTGTCGTCAATAACCTCATGATGGGGGGCTGAATGAGGGGAACGAGAGACATATAACTGTAGGCAGCCACGGCAATTGGCGCCAACAGCTCCGGGGCGAGCTTGTTGCACATAAATATCGCCGTAGGGCCGTCCGCGCCTCCAATGATCCCGATAGAAGCTGCCTGCCTGGTAGTAAAACCGAGAAGGGATGCTCCAATGAATGTGGCAAATATTCCCAGTTGTGCCGCTGCACCCAGGATTAATGTGCGGGGATTGGCGATCAATGGGCCAAAATCAGTCAGCGCCCCGACTCCCAAAAAAATTAATGGAGGAAATATCTCCCAGGTAATTCCCTTCGTGATGTAGTAGTAAAGGCCGCCGGGTTGTCCGTGTGCCGGAAGATTAACCATGCCCTGCGTCGGTAAATTTGCAATGAGTGCGCCAAAAGCAATTGGGATAAGAAGGAGCGGCTCGAAACCCTTATAAACGGCAAGATAAAGCAGCACAAGCACTATGCCCCACATCACCACCATTTTCAACGTAACAAGGTGGAATGCCGTCAGATGCAGAAAGTTGACAAAATTTTGAATCATACGGGTGCGTTTATGAAAAAATCACAAGCGATTGTCCTTCATCCACGGCGTCTCCGACATTTACGGGAATTGCGGAAATTCGGCCTCCATGGGGGGCATAAATGTAATTATTCATTTTCATTGCCTCAAGTATCATCAACTGGTCTCCTTCTTTAACGGTCTGTCCCACCTGTACGGAAATGGTTACGACTCTCCCCGACAGCGGACTTTTGATTTCCTTGTGCCCGGCGTGAACCGGAGAAATTGTGACGGGAACCGCCGGTTCCTGAACGGAAGGGGGCGCCGTCTGTTTGGGTGGACGTGCGGCTTCCTGCCCTTCCTCTTCAAGGATTTCTACCGTTACATCATATACTTTTCCCGCTACGGTTACTCTAAGTTTTTTCATAATGGCACTCTTGATAACTAACGGATTTTATGTGATGCGAAATGCTGTCGTCTTCCTTCCATTGACCAGGCCTGCAGGTAAAGTTCTCCGATGATTTTACCGTTGGTGACAGGGCGTATGGAAACAATCCTATGGGACTCTCCTATCGTTGAATATACCGCCGCTGTAATGACGGCTAACAGCTCATGTGGGTCTTCCTCCTTGCTCAGGACTGGGGATTTTTCAGAGATTGCGGCAGCAGACACGGCCTTTTGTGCCTCCCGTTTTTTAAAGAGCCATCCGGTTAAACCGAGAACCAGCGCCAGTAAACCCAAGGCTACAAGGACAATGGCAAAACCGACCGTTTGAAAACGGAGATTTTCAAAAAAAGATGGCTGTGCTGTCATGCTGGCAAACAATGCAATTGTATTGAAGAAGGTCATAAAGGAATATTCCCATGTTTTTTCGGTGGACGGGCTTCACGTTTTGAAAGTGTGGTACGCAAAGCGAGTGCAACGGCAGACCGCGTGCGTGAGGGTTCAATCACGTCGGTGATCAACGCATGGGCTGCTGCGTGGTACGGCGAGGCAAACCGATCATGGTATTCTGAAATAAGTTCGGCTTCTCTTGCCTTTGGGTCTTTAGCGGCTTCAATTTCATGCCGGTAGATAATTTTTGCCGCTCCTTCTGCACCCATCACGGCAATCTCCGCCGTTGGCCATGCAAAAACCATGTCCGCCCCCATGTCGCGACTGCACATAGCGAGATAGGCGCCGCCATAGGCCTTCCGAAGGATCACGGTAATTTTTGGAACCGTGGCCGCGCCGTAAGCAAATAGCATCTTCGCCCCGTGACGGATGATTCCTCCTTGTTCCTGCGCAACTCCCGGCAGAAACCCGGGGACATCTACCAGCGTCAGTAGTGGAATATTAAAGACATTGCAGAAGCGAATAAAGCGGCTCGCCTTGTCTGCGGCGTCAATGTCAATTGTACCGGCTTTGACCGTGGGTTGGTTAGCGACGATTCCTGCCACAATTCCTTCGATGCGCGCAAGGCCGATGATGATGTTTTTCGCCCAATCCTTTTGTATTTCCAGAAATTCACCGCTGTCAACCAGTCGCTTAATGATTTCCAGCATATTCAGAGGTTCCTTATTGTCGGCTGGAATAAGGTTGTTCATTTCTGCGTCCTGGCTGAGTGAAATACTGGAAGCAGGCCGGTGCGGCGGGTCCAGTAAATTGTTGGGTGGCAAATAGGAAAGCAATTGCCGAACAAGCTCAAGGGCATGTTTATCATCTTCTGCGACAAAGTGAATGTTGCCGCTGATTGCGGCATGTGTTGCAGCGCTCCCGATTTCGTCCATGGTTGCTGCGTGTCCTGTAGCCGCTTTGATGACATCAGGTCCGCAGATAAACATATTGGCATTATTTTTAGTCATGATGATA
>VGXX01000106.1 GCA_016873155.1 Planctomycetota bacterium
GATTGATATAAAAATCAGCACAAACCTTTCTATGAAAATGGAAGACGACCAGATAGCGGCATTAGTAAAGGCGGGGCTGGAAAAAATCTATATCTCCTGCAATGGGGCAAGTTCAGAGACTTATCTGAAATATCATGTAGGCGGCGATTTTGATCTGGTCATGGACAATATGAAAAGATTGGTTCAAAAGAAACAAGAGATACCGGGCTGTCGCACGAAATTAGTCTGGCTGTTCCACGTCTTCAAGCACAACGAACATGAGATAGATGCGGCAAAGGAACTGGCAAAAAAAATCGGCATCAAAATCAAAATATCAAAAATGAGGCCCGATATGGGCAAAGAGGTCTTCGAAACAACTCAAAGGGCGCTGGAAAGAGATTTGGCATGGATACCCGATAATCCTGAATTTGTCGTAGCTTCAACAAAACAGAAGAAGCGAATTGGGTGTATGCTCCCGTGGACAGAAACGATGATCAACTGGGACGGCAGTGTTTTACCCTGTTGTGCGGTCTACAGTGAAAAATATGCTTTTGGAAATATCCTCGAACAACCTTTTGAAAAAATCTGGAATAACGAGATGTACATTGCAGCCCGAAAAGAGATCCTGGGAATGAAAAACGATAAAAACACGATCTGCCACATTTGCAAGAACAGCGGGTATCTGCACGGGGGATAGTTTGATTTACGATTTGGGATTTTGGATTTAAATACACAAAACTTGATTTATTATAGTAAACGACTTAAACAAGTTGACATTGAATGCTTGTCATTCCGAGCAACGCGAGGAATCTGAGGATTTCTCTCACTATAATTTTATCTATGCTTGCCAGCGTTCATCTGTGTCCCATAGCAGAATTTGGGTTGCAATAAAATTTTGAATCCTTTATACTCCACATCACATCTGAAGTAAATTATGCCTAAAGAACTATTTGTGGAATTACTTGAAAGCGTTAAGCAGGGCGCTGCTATCATGAAAGGCAAAGCGAAACCTTCACGCAGCATGGAGTTTCCTGAATCCGAAGTGCGGAAGATACGTGAACAATACGGTCTATCACAGGATAGATTCGCTTCTCTTATTGGAATAAGTGTCGCCACGCTCCGCAACTGGGAACAAGGTCGGCGAAAACCTGAAGGACCAGCTCGTGTTTTACTGCGGGTTACTGCCAAACACCCTGAAGCTATACTGGATATTACAAAACACTCAAAAATGAGAAAGAGGGCATAACACCGCATTGGCCTGACACGTTTTAAACCTCATTCGGTTTACCATAGGCCATTTGTCCGTGCAGGTTATGCAGAACCTTAGGCGGCGGGTCAGTGCTTATCAAACCTTCAAATAAAAGGATAAATTTGTGAAGAGGCAGGCCGAATAAACAAAACCGAGATTTCAAATGCCAATTACTCAGGCGCAAATAGAAAAAATAGTCTCTCTGGCAAGAAGTTATGGAGCTACCCGTTTGATCCTCTTTGGAAGTATTATTGAGAAGCCAACGGAGGCAAGAGATGTTGATATTGCTTGTGACGGAGTTGCTGGATGGAAGCTTTATGAACTGGCGGCAAGGATAGAGGAAGAACTGCATACACCGCTAGATCTTGTTCCTTTGAGTCCCCCATCTCGCTTTACCAGGTACATCGAAAGCAAGGGAAAAATACTAATATGATATCCGATGAACTTCGAGAGGAAATTAGTATTGAAATAGAGTTAATCGAAGGTGTTTTGCGAGAGATTTCTTCATTGCGCAAAGACATAGCAGATCGTGAACCAACCACACGTGAAAAAACTGCCGCCGCCGCTTTTCTTGCACAATTTTATGGTGGGATTGAAAACATCCTAAAGCGCATAAATAAATTTCATTCTATCCCTCTTCCCACTGGCGATACCTGGCACATGGACTTATTCAAACGGTTTTGCACCCCATCGTGCGATCCTTTACCAGCATTGTTTGATGAATCGCTATCGTCTGCATTAGCGCCTTTTCGCAAATTCAGACACGTTGTTTATCATAGTTATGGATTCCAATTGGAATGGGAGCGTATGAAAGAAGGCATAGTAAATATTGAAAATGTGTGGGTAAGATTTAAAGCAAATCTTGTTAATTACTTGAAAAAGTAAATTCCAGATGATGCAAACAAGCGCCAAATTTTTTTTAACTTTCCCAAATTACTTATGAATAGACTAAGATTCTGGACATTTCATGCAGTTTGTTTCTCTTTTATCCTGTTAATGCTTTATAAACCCGTTGCTGGCGAACCACTGGATGGAGAAGGCAAAATGAGTGCACAGGTTTTGTGGAAATATATGGCCATTGAAAATCCATACCAGAATTATCCCACGTGGCCTGGCAAAGAAGGCTTTTATGAAAGCACCATGCCTCCCGGCAATATCCTTAAATTGTACGTGAACGACATTGCCTTGGATACCATTGTAAATAAAAAAGGGTTGTTCCCGGAAGGTTCGCTCCTCATCAAAGAAAACTATACCGACGACAGGAAATTGTTTTTAATTACGGTGATGTACAAGGCAAAAGGATTCAATCCCGCCGGACACGACTGGTACTGGGTAAAGTACAAACCGGATGGGGAAGCACGCCTGGAAGGCAAGGTCGATGCGTGCATTGACTGTCACGTGGGAGTGGCGAATAATGACTATGTCTTTACAGGTAGCATAAAGTAGTTTTTGATGACTTTTTGCATAACACTTTCCTTTTGCTGGTTCACTCGTCCTCGGTTGAACCGAAATAGTTGGCATTTTTCACAGTTGGCAACAGTTTAAAACGTATAGCCCGATCAAAATACATGGTTCAATCTACAAGATTGAACCAACCGTAGGAAATATTGTAATGAACTTACAAAATAAATTTACGGAGAATTATTATAGGTTATTCACGATATAAACTTTTAACTCTGGCCATTGTGGCCGAGGGTATAGTATTTACGTTGGCCTTGTTTTTTGCTTGGATGTGGAATATCAAACTCTTTCCCTTGACCAGAAATCCTTTTCGCGACATTTTCGTTGGCACGAGCGGGGCGTTAATACCATTTGCCTTTTTTGTGTTTATTATTTCAAAAAAGGCAGAAAATATCCCTTTGATAGGTTCCCTGAGAAAGACACTCATAATGGATGTAAGAAGCTTGTTTTCTCAAGCGAAATTATTAGATTTATGTTTGATTTCAATTTTTGCAGGTATTGCCGAGGAATTATTATTCCGTGGAGTAGTCCAGGTTAAATTTGGTATCGTTGCAGCAAGTTTTATTTTTGGGCTTCTTCATTTTATAACGCCTGCTTATTGTATTCTCGCAACAATTATGGGATTCTATGTGGGGACGCTTTTTCATATATATCAAAGCATTCTCATTCCTATCCATCTGCATTTTATATATAACCTGGGAGCACTGGTATATTTAAGATATTTTATAAAATCATAGGAACGGTTTTTTACCGCTTGAACTCATGCCTTTTCTAATCCTCCTACCCGTATCCCCACAAGCCTTACCTTCTTTTTTAATTCAAACCTCCTGAGGCAATCAAAAGCAGCAGCTCTTATCTCGTCTGCAGAATTCGCAAGTTTAACAATGGTTTTCGCACGGGTATGGGTTTCGAAATCGCTGAATCTGATTTTTACGGTAATCGTTTTTCCCTTATAGCCCGCCTGTTTCATATCACATGCAACTTCTCTTGTAAGTTCTGCAAGAGTTCTGGCAATATCCTGCCAGTTGCTTATATCACTCTGAAAGGTAATTTCCCTGCTGGTAGATTTTGGTTCCCAGTGGGTAACAAGAGGACTTTCGTCCACTCCCCTTGATGCCTCGTAGAGATATCTCCCGTACGACTGTCCAAACCTCTCAATGAGTGTATCCAGAAGTACGACGGCAAGTCTCCCGATAGTTTCAATACCCATTCCCCTTAATGCAGCCTCTGTCTTTGGTCCAACACCCCAGAGCTTTCTTACCGGTAACGGCCATATACGGCTTTCAATATTATCTTCGGTAATTATCGTGAGTCCGTCTGGCTTTTGCATATCGGAGGCAATCTTTGCAAGGAGCTTGTTTGGCGCTATCCCAATGGAACAGGCAAGACCTGTTTCTTGCATAATCTTTGCTTTGATCTCTTTTGCAATCTCTTCAGGAGGTTTATCGATCTGAGACACATCAAGAAATGCCTCATCAATCCCGACATCTTCCATTACCGGGGAGAATTCTCTGAGAATATTTTTTATCTTTTCAGACACCCTCGCATATTCCTCGTAATCAACAGGAAGAAAGACTGCATGGGGACAAAGTTTATGTGCGGTTCTCAACGGCATTGCCGAATGTATCCCGAATTTTCTGGCCTCGTAAGATGCCGTTGATACTACACCTCTCTTTGTAGGGTCTCCGCTGCCCCCGATTACCAGGGGCTTGCCTATGAGCTCCGGATTTCTCCTTTGCTCAACCGCAGCAAAGAATGCATCCATGTCGATATGAAGAATCCTTCTCATGAGATGAGTATTTCAACCACAAAACCTTCTTTAAGCCTGAATTCTAATCTCTGGCTTTCTTGCCCTACTTAGAACAATATTTCACTATACTGATTTGCCTTTTATTCCTGGTTTCCATTCGCATACCGTAGCGATTGCAAATGCCTCAGCAATGGCAATGGTTGCCCAGAATATCAGCTCCAAACAGATCAGTAGAATAGGCTCACCGAACTGGTTAAAAGGCGTAAAAAATTCCCAAAAGAGAAATGAAAGAAAAAATACAAGGCCAGATAACCGCCACGCCCGTGGCTTGATTCCGGCTGGCCATGCAGGCGCAAGCCATTGGTAAATAAAGGCATGACCGATGCCAAAAAGAACAAGTCCTAAGAAAATCTGCATCGGATGGGATACCACCAAGGGCAGGGGTTCGATTTGAGTCCATACTGCAATGAGCTTGCGGCTTTGGAATGAGGGATTTAGGAGTATTCCTCCCCCATGCCAGCCAAAACCGATCAAACGGAATGTGAGTACCATAACGAAGCTCAGCGTGAGCCCCCCAGCCAAACCTGCAAGAAGTGTTTTCGCAATAGGATTTTTCATAATGTACCCCAATCTTATATTAATCGGCTGGATTTACAATTCGCTTCTATTTGAGACAGTTATGCAAAAATGGTCAGTGTGTTCCTCCACGAAGTTTTAACCCAATCACCCCGATGATAATCAAAACAATGGATATCATTTTCATTAATGTAACAGATTCCTTAAACCAGAAGATTCCGATTCCCACGATAAGAGCCGTTCCCAACCCTGACCATATCGTATAGGCAACACTCACATCAATTTTCTTGAGTACAACGGTCATAAGAGAGAAACTACATGCATAAAAAACGAACAGCAATACAGAAGGTACAATTTTGGTAAAACCCTGAGATAACTTCATATTCGTGGTGCCTGCAACTTCCAGACATATTGCGAGAATTAAATAAATCCAACTCATGTAATATATCCTCCTGTTTGGGTAGCGTTACACGATACCCTCGAATTAGGAATTACCAATAATCGGAGAAAATTACGAACGACGGGTATCTGCCCTGAATAGCGGGTTTGTAAGGAAAAGTATAATTAAGGATTTATCAGCCGTTTTTTATCTCTTTCAGAATCTGGCGGATTGTGGGTTTTATTTCGGGCAGTCTTTCTTTGATAACATTCCAGATAATTTTGTAATTTATTCCAAAATACGCATGGATGATTTTGTCCCTCATCTTTGCCATATCATTCCATGGTAAATCTTCGTACTTTTCCCTTATAAACATAGGGATATTTTTAGTTGCCTCTCCTATGATTTCCAACTTCCTCACTACTGCACTTGAAGTTTTATCATCTTTGACAAACTCATCAAAACTTAGATTATCTATAAACTGCTCAATCTTCTCAATGCAGTCCAGGATATCCTCAATAAAAAGTCTATAATCGCGCTTCATATATAAACAGTTTCTTTTAAAATTTTCTCTTTCAGCTGAGTTCTTAGTCCTGTTTTTTCAACTAAATCAACCTTTTGTTTCAGAAGTCCTTCAAGATACCGCTCCAGTTCAATAAATTTCAAAAGGTCTGGTAATTCCTCGTATTCAACAAGAATATCTATATCACTCCTCTTTTTCTGCTCTCCTCGAACATAAGAGCCAAATATCCCTATTTCTTTTATCTTATATTTCTCAGCCAGTTCTTTTTTGTGTTGTTTGAGAATATCTTCGATCCTTTTATACGATTTCATCTCCATCCCTCAGAATTCCCCTGTCATCTCAAAAAGTTTCTCTTACAGTTTCAAAGCCAATGAATAAAGGTTTAAGTCACCAAACTTATAGCTTAAATCCCGATGTACTGTCAAGGCATTTTTGGACTATCATCAATTTGTAAGAGCATTTGATAGGTGTGTGTATTCGATATGTCATTTTGCTTAGAAAGGTGATGTATACAAAATGGATAATAAATTTAAGAAATTGCCTTCCAAATCTTTTTCTCTACCAATTCAATGGCGGCCTTTGCTAATTTCTGAGCGCTTTCGCACTCCTCGGGTTTGTCGAAGAACTCTGCAGGAACATTTCCAGCTAAGCCATTTGGGTAACGCGTGGGGATGTAATACCGATCTAAGTCTTTCGCTGACTTTATATTTTCAAAGTCTTTATCGTATGCTATAGCAATATCCGTGAGGTCTTTTACAGAATGGGTGAATAGTTCTTCTTCTCCTTTATAGAATAAAAAAGCTTTAAGTGCCTTTTCGGTTGCCTGCTGATAAAGGAAAAGTGAAAGATAAAATCTCCCTCTCTTTTCAAGGTCAAGTGCATCCTCAAACTCAGTTCGTGCCTGAATAAACCAGTTTCTTGCCTCAGTTTTTTTGTCTTTTTTCATAAATAATTCTGCCTGTTTTCAAGGCATGTCGAATGAAACTACTGGTTTTTATCCTTATTTTTAACTCTTCCTCAGTAAAAGGTAGGATGTCTGCGGATATATTCGCATTTATTTTGTCATAAATCTCTTTAAACCATTCTTTCCCGCTGCTTGTCGAGGGCATTACCACTATGATATCAAGATCGCTCCATTTTCTCATGATGCCAGAAACATAAGAACCAAATACGATTATCCTTAGTGCCCCCATATTCTTGAGTTTTTCACAAATCTCTTCGAGGGCTTGTTCTAATTGTTTCCTTCGAAGTGATCTCTGAGCTTGAAGGGTTTCATATGTAACACCCATTTTTACAACTCCTTAAACAATATCTCCAACATGTATCACACTTATAGCTTAAACCTTCTTATATTGTCAAGGTATTTTGTGCTCATTTACCTGTAACAGATGTTTTATAATGTTTGTATTAATTGCTCTGTTTTTCTGTATTGGATCATGGTTTACATGGAAGAAAGTGCAATTTGCCAGATAACACCTAATCTGTTGGTTTTCATTTGTTTGAATGAAAATGTCCTGTGAATTCAAATCTTCATGAAAGACGCCAAAGGGTGAGACCTGTTCTGCCAATCGTAAAAGGGTATATAATATGAAGTTCCTGTCTGGATGTAATTTGTTATATTGTTCCAACGGAATACAGTTTTCCGGCATCCGGGAGATGAGAAAACCTTCTTCCGGTATTTTGCCAGAACTTCTTTTAAACATACCGACGGGAATTGGGACGTCAATCCTGAGCGCAAATAAGGCATTTGCATGCATCCACACATGTTTAAAATTCTTTCCTGTGAAACGTGCTATTCGATAGTTGTTTATATAACGAACATCCTGGGTAGATTTCCCAAGGGTGTTTAACAATAGTAACAACGTTTCTGGCGAATAATCCCGCCTAAAATGACCGTGATAATTACTGTTTTTAAAGACGCCGAATTTTCTATTTTCCTGGATACATTGTTTGTAAAATTTTCTGGCGTCTTTTTTCTGGATGTAGACGGTTACCGTCTCAATTTGTTTTGCTAATTTTTTACAATAATCGAAATTATCGTCTGTATATGATACGAGAAATCTGAGCCGTTCTGTGTTTGAAAAATACCTTTTCGCCCGATTCAACTTGGCAAGATACCAGATTCGCTGCTTTTCGCTTAAAATTTTTGCTTGCAGTAAAACCCTTTCAAAGTCAATTAAGATCAGCCTTCTCTCGCCGGTTTCATCAATAAACACAAGAAAATTGTCGAGTGAAAAGTCATCTTGCTTTACCCCTGAGTCGTGGATGGTCTTTGCAAGTTTCCCAAATTTTCTTAACACATCTCTTCTTTCTTTAGGCGATACGTTGCTTCTAAAATATTCTCGCAAGGTGCAAGAGCGTTCGATTTTTCTTATAATTAAGTAAGATTCTTTAGTAAAGATGTGTTTTCGTTCACCATAAGCAACAGGCACCTCAACCGGCACACCCTTCATTGCCGTAACATATGTCGTGTTAAATTCACGAAACCCCCGGGTACTTTTAAAAAGTTGTTTTACCTTCTGAATGAGGTCAGGATATTTGTACGTCTTAATAAGGTAAGTTTGTACCGCATCTGCATGAGCAACTTCAAACTCACCAAGAATTTTATACCGATCTTTTCTCATGATGGTTAACAGGATATCACCGGCAGGTTCTTTAGATTTTCTTGAAATTCCATCAGAGATGCGCTCAAGGTATGGAATGAGAAATGAACTCCGGGCATGGATAGTCCATTGAACGCGTCCGATTATATTTGATATATAGCCTTTAAACATTTTATAATTGTGTTATAATAAAAACATAAATTTTTTCAAATTAAAATTCATTCTATGAACAAGTTTACAACGAGTATCCCAACGAAGGCACAGGATATTATACAAAAAGCCTTACAAAATAAGCGATATGAATTACTCGAACCAGAGGCCAAGGAATTAATCGAAGCCTTTGGGATAACAACCACCAGGCACACCGTCACATCTTCTGTTACAGATGCACTCCAAGCTGCGACCGCTCTAGGATATCCTGTTGTCCTGAAGATTGTCTCACCTGATATCAGTCACAAAACCGATGTTGGAGGCGTAAAGGTTGGCATAAGGGATGATGCTGGTGTTAAAATCGCATACGAAGAAATTATGAAAAACGTAAACATGAAGATGCCAGATGCAAGGATTCATGGAATTATTGTGGAAGAAATGGCGGCACCCTCAACAGAAGTTATTGTAGGGGGGCTTCGAGACCCTCAATTTGGCCCGGCTGTGATGTTTGGGCTGGGCGGTATTTTTGTCGAGATTTATAAAGACGTATCCTTTCGTATCGCCCCGCTTGAGGAATACGAGGCGCTGGATATGATTCATGAAATAAAAGGATCAAAAGTTTTGAAGGGTTTTAGAAACACCGAGGCATTGGATATTACCGCATTGGCTCAAACTATTTTAAAAGTATCAAATATCATGATTTCTCTGGAAGAAATTAAGGAAATCGACCTGAATCCGGTCATTGTGTATCCAAAAGGCGTAAAGGCCGTGGATGCAAGGATTATTCTGAGTCGGTTGTAGATGGAAGTCCTCTGAACCACAGACTTCATCGTGAGCGCTCAGTCGAACGATTACGCAGATTTCAAGGACCTCCCCCTATCCCCCTCCAGAGGGGGACAAAGGGGGAGGAATTTCACAGATTATTGAGATTTTTAACGGAGTTCATAATTTAAGTGAAACTAAAAGACACTGCATTTACCGTAAGGGCTGAGCGAGCCGTCCTTTTCAGGGTTATGCTGTCAGAAGATCGCAATAGTAGCGAAGAACCATTAGAAGAACTGCGTCGTTTGGCAGAAACTGCCGGCGCAAACATTGTATACACGGTAGTTCAAAACAGGGTAAGCATAGACCCTGTGTACTATATTGGAAAGGGAAAAGCCTTAGAATTATCCAGGCTGGCAAAAGAAATGGACGTCGATGTGCTTATTTGTGACGACGACCTCACCCCGGCACAGGTCAAAAACCTGGAGAAGGTCATCGATGAAAAAGTAATTGACAGGAGTGAATTAATCCTGGACATATTTGCCACCCGCGCGAAGACATTTCAGGCAAAACTCCAGGTGGAGCTGGCTCAATTAGAGTATACAAAACCCCGGTTAAAGCGGATGTGGACGCACCTTTCCAGGATCGAAGGAGGTATCGGAACGAGGGGGCCTGGTGAAAAACAACTGGAAGTCGATAAACGCATCGTATCGAAAAAGATTCACGAACTCAGAAAAAAACTGCATGAAATTGAAAAGAGGCAGGAGCGGCTGGTCGCATCGCGGAAAGAATTTTTTACGGTATCCATTGTGGGATATACCAATGCCGGAAAGTCCACATTAATGAACGCATTGACGGAGATCGATACCTTTGTGGAAGACAAATTATTTGCAACCCTTGACACAAAAACAAGTGTATGCAAATTGGAAAACGGGAAAAGATTTTTGGTGAGTGATACCGTCGGTTTTATTAAGAAATTACCACACCATCTCGTTTCATCGTTCAAAGCAACCCTTGAAGAAGCCCGTCACGCCGACCTTCTCCTCCATGTTGTAGATACAAGCTCTCCTGCGATTCATAATCAGATAGAGGCTGTTAACACGGTATTGAAGGAACTGGGGTGTGACAATAAACCGACCATTATGGTATTTAATAAAATAGACGCCTTAAAGGACGAGTCCGTCATCCCGCTGCTTCGCACCCGTTACAGAGATTGTATTATAATCTCCGCAAAGACACATCAGGGAATAGAAGACCTGAAACAAAAAATTCTGGAAATGCTGGAAAAGAACTTCGTTGACGTAGAACTTTCCTGCAGCGCTGGCAATGGAAAATTAATTGCGTATCTTCATGAACACGCCAATATCATAAACAGCCGATTTGACGAAGAACGGGCGACGTTCCGGCTGCTCATGGAAGACAAACTCGTTCAGAAATTGCGTACGATGGAGGATGGCATTCAGATAAAAGAACATTTATGAAAGAAAAAGAGTATGATTTTGACAATGCAGAACAGGGTGCAATAGTGAAACCTGCAAGAGGAAAGACGGATATTGCCGAAGACCTCTTATCCGAACAGTTAGTGCGAGAAGTCCGCCCACTGACGGCAGCATTGTAACCCCAAAGCCAAAGCCAGCCAAGTTGAGGACAAGTCTGGATTCCCGCCAAAGCTTGTCCTCACATGAAGTTAGCCCGACCTTCGCAATTCGAGGGGTAGACAAGCCGCTAAGCCAGTAAAATCAAGGGGTCATCTAAAAAGGTCGGCACTACAGGACTGTCTGTCCGGAGGCATAAACCTTTGGCGGCGGTTGCTCAGGA
>VGXX01000107.1 GCA_016873155.1 Planctomycetota bacterium
TGAGAGAACGGTATCTCTCTGAGCCTTTGATGATCGATGCTGAGTACATGATGTTTTACACAGAAGCCCATAAAAAAACAGATGGGCTACATTCCCTTGAGAGAAGGGCAGAATGCCATGCATACGCTATGGAAAATATCACCCCAATCATTCGTGATGCGGAACTTTTTGTCGGAAACAAGACCAGGTATGTGCGCGGCGCTATCCCCTATTGTAATTACGCCTGTAAATTTATCCTGCGGGAATTTAAAAGCGAAGAACATGAGGCGCAGGATAGGGTGACAGATCTGGGAACCGGTGGAGGTATTGCTAAAGCACGGGAATTGGCAGAGAGCGGTGAGTATACCTTCTTTGCGAAAAAATTTCTCCTTTCAAATGAAGACCTGAAGTGGCTGAAAGAATGCGCTGGATACTGGCAGAGAAAGTGTATGCAAGACGTTGGCGACAGGCTGTGGAAAGGCGCATATAGTAATGCGAGCTATATCGAAAATGGCTGGGAGGCCGTGTTGTATACCGCCCCGCACGACCCGGCGCCCGAGGGCAGGTACGTACTGGACTTTGAGACTGCGCTCTCGGAAGGATTTACCTCGATCATAAACAGAATGAAAAACAAAATCAAAGAAGCCGTCGTAACCGACTATTTGTCCGCTGAAAAAATCTATTTCTGGAGAGCCGGTATCAGGGCACTTGAAGCCACGATTCGCTGGGCGAATAATTATTCAAAGAAGGCACGAGAAATGGCAGAAATTGAGAAAAACCCCGATCGGAAGGAAGATCTCCTTAACATCGCCAAACGGTGTGAATACGTCCCCACCAACCCCCCGCGGGGTTTCAGAGAGGCAATGCAGGCATTCTGGTTTATCTATTTAGCAGGACACATTGAAGGTTCACATCTTGGTTATAGCCCCGGCCGGTTTGATCGATACATGTATCCTTATTATAAAAGGGATATTGATGCGGGCAAGATTACGAATGCAGAAGTGCTGGAATTGCTGGAAGCCCTGCGGGTAAAGATGACCGAGATTGAATACGTTGCCTCATTTTCCTGGGCAGGGCTTGGATCGGGCAACCTGTATCAAAATATGATTCTGGGTGGTACAGATGAAAATGGACAGAGGGGAGACAACGAACTCTCGATGCTGCTCTTAGAGGCTGCCATTCACTGCCAGACAACGCAACCAACCTTGTCTGTCTGGTATGATAACACGTTACGCGAAGAATTTCTGTTAAAGGCCATCGAGTGTGTCAAAACAGGGTGCGGATTTCCAGCGTGGTTTAATCTGAAGGTATACCTTCAGCATGAACTTCAAAAAAGCGGGCTGCCGCTTCCCGTTATCCGCAAGCATGCTGCAATGGGAGGATGCACCGAGCCTACCCTGGAAGGAATGAGCTATGGCATTGTGCAGGCGGGTTTCATTAATCACATGAAGGTATTTGAGTTGGCCATGAATGGCGGCGTTGACCCGCAAACCGGCATCCAATTCAACAGCACAAAGATTCCTGAAAATTATTCTGAACAGGAAGCTGCTTATAAATTCCATTTAAGAGACGCGATTCACAACTGGCAGAATTACTGGAACTATGTGATGGCCGCCCATCGCCAGACGTGCAATCTGATTTATTCGTCGGTTCTCATCAGGGATTGTATCGAAAGAGGCCTCTCTCTCGATGATGGTGGGGCGGTGTGTAACGGAACACCAACAACCCTCAGCAGTGGCATGGTAAATGTGGTAAATTCCCTTGCCGTGGTAAAGAAACTCGTTGATGACGAGCAGTTTTGTACAATGGATGTATTGCGTGATGCCTGCCGGAAAAATTGGGTGGGTTTTGAAGCCCTCCGCAGAAAAGCGCTGGACGTCCCCAAGTGGGGCAATAATGATGATTATGTAGACAAGATATACATACAGCTATTCAATGCGTATTGCGACTACGTCGTCGAACAAAACAATTATCTGGGGAAGCCCTATGATCCATCCATGTTGGCTATAAGCACTCACGCCCCATTTGGCAAGGCATGCGGAGCCACGCCTGATGGAAGGCACGCGGGAGAATCCCTCTGTGACGGGGTAACATCCCCTTTCCCTGGAACTGATACAAACGGCCCCGTCTCCGTCCTTCTCTCCGCCGGAAAGATCGACCATACCCGAATTCGTGGTGGATTACACAATATGAAATTCCATCCCATGGCATTAAAAGGCAGTCAGGGTGCAAAGAAACTCCTTGCGCTTATCAAATCATACTTTGACCTTCCGGGCTTTCAAATCCAATTTAATGTCGTTGACAGCAAAATGCTGAAGGATGCACAGGAACATCCTGAAAATTATCGTGACCTGATAGTGCGCGTGGCCGGGTTCAGTGCGTTTTTTGTTGAGTTAAGCAAGTCGATCCAGGATCAGATCATTGCAAGGACGGAGTATGGTATTTAAGTGAAAAACGACAAAAGCACACAGGGCATTATCTTTAATATCCAGGAGTATGCAGTTCAGGATGGACCGGGGATCAGGACGACCATCTTTTTAAAAGGGTGTCCCTTGAGATGCCGGTGGTGTTGTAACCCGGAAGGTCAATCGCCTCACGCAGAACTGATGTGGAGCAAACCCTTATGCAGGCGCTGCAAGCAGTGTATTTCATGGTGTCCGGAAAATGCCGTCTCTACCGACCACGAAGGATACCCCCTCTTTAAAAGGAACATCTGCCATTCTTGCGTCAATCATACCTGTGAAAAAAAATGTCCCGTAGGAGCAATCAAGATCGTTGGCAAGCATTGGTCTGCTCAAGCCCTTTACGAAAGGATTAAAACCAATGCACTCTTTTATCGTAATTCAAATGGCGGAATAACTTTATCCGGCGGAGAGCCATTTGCACAGCCGGAATTTGTGAAGGAATTTCTTATTCACTGTGAAACAACGGGCTTATCGGTTGGAGTAGAAACCTGTGGCAAATTTGATTGGAACAGGGTTAAAGATTTCATAGATAGATTCGATTTTTATTACTTTGACATTAAATGTATGGATACAGAAATTCACAAGTTCGTTACAGGACAGGGAAATGAAGCAATTTTAGAAAACTTACGGCGTCTGGCGGCAATTAATCCGGAGAGGATAATTGTGACCATTCCTGTAATACCAGGCATCAATGCAACAGCAGAAATGATTACAGAAACTGCGGATTTTTGTAAAGATATTGGCATAACACAAATCCGCTTATTACCCTACCACGCCCTTGGTAAATTTAAGTATCACGCACTGGACAGGAAGTATCTTATGGAAGACGATCTTTCAGTCTGGCAAACAGACCTTGAAATGTTTAAAACAACGATACTAAGCAAAGAAATACATTGTTGGATAGAATAACTGATTGTATACTGCAATCTAATATAGGACAAGAAAACAAACTTGATTACACTTATATAATTGAGTAATATGCTGTCGATGTTAGGCTATATAATGTGACAATAGGTTTCGCAAATGAAGTAAAATAATATACTGTAAGGGTTCACAAACAGGGATTCACACACACTTCTACTTAACCTTTGTCCAAATGAGTGGTTAGAGCGTTTCAGAAATCACATTTTGTGAACCCGTTGAGTATAGCTCCCTTACGGTATGTTGTAAGAAATTGGTTGTAAAAGGTGTCTTCATAGGAACGCTGCCATATCTCCAGAAGATTTTCGCAGGTAAATTGGGTGACCTCTTTGGGAAATGTACCGTCATGTTTGATATCCAAGGCGTTTACGAGGGCAGCGATAAAGTACCGATCATACAAAGGTTCCTGTTTATAAACCGGAACCCTCAGGCTGAATATCGAGATTATTATGCTTTATAGTATTACCGTGTAAAATCTTTCTTTTTTAGCAAGTTTTTTACACCCCCCCCTTGACTTTGCCGTGAGCTCAGTCGAACGATAGGGGGGGGATTTGGGTGCGGCTTTGCTGCGTTATGTATTCTTAGATCTTTCTGTAGAGAACGGACGCCGTGATGCATCCCCGCTGAAATGTCAGGAGGAACTCTTCTTCGGACATAAACGCCTTGGCGCCATACGTACGCCCTGCCTGTTTAACGCCCTCGAAAAAGTCGTATGATTCAAAGTGATGAATGGTATCATGGTGAAAAAAAATGGCAATGGCCCTTGATCGGGCAACAAATACCTTGCGTGTTCGATAGCGTGCTCAATCTTATCAGACATCGTTCTTATTGACGTAGAAAAAAGGTGCCTAAATTCATTTACAAATTTCTAAGTGATGATATGGCAGCAAGAGCACACCGAACATTGCAAAACCCTTCGCTGTGTTTATGAGGAATGAAATGCCTCGGTGAAAAACACACTCAGATTAACTATCAATGAACTACTTTACGATAATAAACTTAAATCAGCATAATGCAGAAAGAATCTTGAAATTCAAGTGTTTCTACAAAAATTAGTTGTAATAAATTGCAAGTTACCGCAAAAGTATTTGTTAAGAAAGCCGTTCATGAAAGATATTTGCGCATAACCATTGCATCTGTGCCGTCATGGTAGAAACGAGGAAGAATATCGGACGTCATCTGATATCCCAGCCGCTCGTAAAACGTTCGCGCTACGTTGTTGAGCGTGCTCACTTCAAGCCTGATTTTTCTGATGTTTCGCAGGCAAAATTCTTCTTCCAGGAGTTGAACAAGGCGGGTGGCTACGCCGCTTTTGCGATGCCCGGCAAGAACACAGAGGGAAAATATCCTGCCCACGGACGCGCTATTTTCCTTTTTTGTAGTACCGATGATATTGCCAATGATTTTCCCCGTTGGCTCTGTCGCCTTAAAAACAGCGGATTTGGTGTTGATTAATAAATTTTTTATAAGGCGACGACTAAATGCCTCTGCCGGAAAGCAAGCCTCTTCCAGTCGCTCAAGAGCAAACAGGTCAAGCAGGTTGGCCTTGCAGTACTCCACCAAAATATTATTTTCTGTAAATAGTAAATTTTTTTGCAAGGAAGCAGGGATGATAAGACATTTTTGCCCTTCTCAGACCTTCTATCCCCCAGTCTTCGCCTGCGTTGATATATTCCATATCCGAAAAGGTGCTTGCGCAGAATTGCTGATAGATGGACTGCGGCATGCCGTGAAATTCGCTGTCGGTCTTTTCTATAAGAACGGACGCGGTGCTGGAGTTGATGTGTTCTCCTAAAGTGATACCCTCAATCTGACCATTAATCGTAATAATTGCCCCGTGCAATCCCATCTCCTCGGAGAAGATAATCGCGCATTTGGCGGCCTCTGCTTCATGGATAAGGCTGTACTGATAATGCGATTCATTGTGGTTTGAAACATTCGACTCGTGAATCTTTTCTCGTTTCCATTGGTCGATCATCAGGAGGGCGTCTGCGATGTGTTTTGGGTAAAACTTTTCAAAAGAAGCGTCGTAATGCTTTTTGAAAAAATTTATCTCGTTTCTCTTCTTTTCGTATTTTCTGCCGGCGAGTTTTATGAGGTCGGTTGTTTTGTATATGTAATCGGGATAGCCTTCAACAATGCGGTAGGGAGTGTTGTCAAAAAGACCCAAAAAGCCTTCATAAACGTAATTTATATATGATTCAAAACCACGGGTGTCGTTTATTTCTTTCATCATGGAAAAACATTCGCTCAGGGTGGTGTGAATGTTGTTTTTCCCAAGCGGCGGGAGCATCATGCACATCCCTTTGGAGGTTACGCCAAAGAGACAGAAATTGTTGTTAATTATTTTCCATAATAATTCTATGGAGCCTTTCCAGATATAATTGTTTGCAAAAGAATAATCACATAAATTTACGCCTTCTTCTATTACGTATCTGTCAAAAAGTTTTTTGTCTTCAATTTTTAATCTATTTAAATCATACTGCTTACATTTTTCTTCGATACTACTGCGGCTGCTACTACCATCTATTGTTTGCGAGAGACTAGTTTCGATAAGTTGTAAAATGGCTTCTCTCCTTATGTGGTATTACACCGGACCCGACATCGCTGCGGAGGTTCGAGATCTAGCGCAAACCATTGTAGAATCGTGGCAGACATCCCCTGCGGACGCCTGAACCGATAGCTGTTAATTCGCACAGAGTTAATCTTTGTTTTTACATGCACAGATTTTCGTATCAGATTTTTCATACAACTCTCTTCCTCTATCTAAAATTTTGCTGAATTATACAACATATAGATGGCTTTTCAAGTATTAATTACAATATATTGATAATTTTTTTTCTCTACTGATATGGACTTAAGGTCTATTAAATTACTTGACAAATTGTGGTTGTCTGCTAGAATACCTTGTCTTTTTTGTCATTACATTATTATCATATCTGTGGCTAAAGTGAGATATCGTTTTCACTCTAAGTATAAGTAAAGGAACAACTATGGCTATAAAGGTTGGTATAAATGGGTTTGGAAGGATTGGGAGGAATGTCTTTCGTGTAATTGCCGAGCGAGGTGGTATAGACGTTGTGGCTATCAACGATCTTGCCGACGTAAAATCATTGGCGTTATTATTAAAATATGATTCTGTGCACGGAAAATTTCAAGGAAAGATCGAAACAAAAGAGAAAGCGCTGGTAATAAACGGCAAGGAAGTCAAGTTGCTCATGGAAAGAGATCCTTCTAAATTGCCATGGAAATCACTTGGAGTAGATATTGTAATTGAATCAACAGGAATATTCACTTCACGAGCAGACTGCGCCAAACATCTTGATGCAGGCGCCAGCAAAGTAATACTTTCGGCGCCCGCAAAAGACAAAATTGATGCCACGATTGTTGTGGGTGTTAATACAAAGGACCTCAAATCAGAACATAAAATTTTATCCAATGCCTCATGCACAACGAATTGTTTAGCGCCTATGGTAAAGGTAATCAATGACAATTTCGGTATTGATAAGGGACTCATGACAACCATTCACGCATATACAAATGACCAATGCATTGTTGATTTTATGCATAAGGACCCACGAAGGGCAAGGGCGGCTGCTATAAACATCATTCCTACAACGACCGGGGCGGCCAAGGCCATTGGTGAAGTTATTCCGTCTTTAAAAGGTAAATTGGACGGCCTGGCTATGCGCGTGCCTATATCCAATGGTTCCGTGACGGATTTTGTCGCGCTGGTATCGAAAGATGTCACTGCGGAATCTGTTAATAATGCCATGAAAAAAGCTGCCGAAGGTGAACTGAAAGGTATCCTGGAATACTGCCAAGACCCTATAGTCTCTTCAGATATTGTCGGAAATACCCACTCGAGTATCTTTGACTCGGCATTGACGTATGTAATTGATAAACGAATGGTGAAGGTGGTCTCCTGGTATGACAATGAGTGGGGATTCTCAAATCGTATGGTAGACCTTATCGAGCTGATCGCTCGTGTATAACCTATTTCTATAAACCGGCCTATTTATATGAATAAATTATTCATAAAAGACATTGATGTGCGAAAAAAGAGGGTCATGGTTCGAACGGACTACAATGTACCATTGGATGAGGATGGGAATATTACCGATGATACGAGGATACGGGCAACCTTACCGACCATAAATCATTTGTTGGATGAAGATGCAAAGGTAATTATTGCTTCGCATATGGGCAGGCCGGAGGGCAAAGTAAATCCCAAATATAGTTTGAAACCGGTTGCCAGAAGATTGCAGGGTTTCCTTAAGGAAAGGGCACAGGTAATTATGGCGGATGATTGTATTGGTCCGAAGGTTAAAAAGCAAATTGAGGAGATGCGATATGGAGATGTGCTTGTACTTGAAAATCTGAGATTTTACCCGGGAGAAGAAAAAAACGACCCCTCTTTTGCAAAAGAATTGGCCAGCCTCTGTGACGTGTTCATACAGGATGCATTTGGCAACTGCCACAGGAAACACGCATCAATGATTGGCATCGACGGCTTTGTCCCGTCAGCGGCGGGGTTCTTGCTCAAGAAAGAAATAGATTATTTTGAGAAGGCCGTCAATAATCCTATGCGGCCGGTTGTTGCCCTCTTAGGCGGCGCAAAGGTTTCGGACAAGATAAAGATTATCGAAAATCTGACAAAAAAGATGGATAAAATCCTGATCGGCGGGGCCATGGCTTTTACTTTCCTCAAGGCACAGGGTTTTGGCGTCGGACAATCACTTGTCGAAGATAGTATGCTTGACGTGGTGAGGAATTTAATGGATATTTCCAAAAGAAACGGAACGAAATTATATTTACCCGTTGATTTTGTTGTTGCAGAAAAATTCGACAGCCGTGCCGAAACGAAGGTCGTCCCTTTCCAGGAAATTCCGGAAAAGTGGATCGCCCTTGATATCGGTCCTGCTACCACAAAGCTGTTCACTGAGGCGCTGCAGGATGCAAAGACCATTTTATGGAACGGTCCTATGGGGGCATTTGAATTTGATGCTTTTAGCCGGGGAACGTATGCGATGGTGGACGTAGTTACCGGTTCTCACGCCTCGACCATCGTAGGCGGCGGTGACACGGATATGGCGTTTCATAAATCGGGAAAGACACACGAAGTATCGTTTATTTCCACCGGCGGTGGAGCATTCCTGAAGTTACTAGAAGGCGGCAACCTTCCCGGAGTCGCATCGTTATTGGATAAAAAAACATAACAATATGCAGCCAAGAATTAAGATCGCAGCATCTATACTCGCCGCCAATCCCGTGCGATTGGAAGAGGAAATCAAGAAAATAGAAACGGCAGGCGTTGATTTGATCCATATTGACGTTATGGACGGTCATTTCGTCCCTAACATTACTATGGGACCATTTATCGTGGAAGGTATAAAACGTATTACAAAAATACCTCTGGATATTCACCTGATGATTGAACATCCCGAACGTTACGTGAAAACATTTGCAGAGGCATCCGGAAAGGGAGATGTGATTACATTTCATATAGAAACGACAAAAGAACCAAAAGAGGTTATTTCGTTAATTAAGGAGAATGGGTTAAAAGCCGGTGTCTCTCTGAATCCGGATACGCCGACCGAATCAGTCGAAAACCTCCTCGATACGGTCGATATGGTGCTTGTTATGTCTGTTAATCCTGGTTTTGCCGGGCAAAGATTTATATTGAATGCCTTGCCGAAGATTGCAAGGCTGCGCAGTATGGCTCCGGATGAGCTGGATATAGAAGTAGATGGCGGCATTACCGCGGAAAACATTTCCCAGGCAGTTCGGGAAGGGGCCAACGTCATAGTCGCAGCATCGGCGATCTTTAAAACAAACGATTCAGGCAATGCAATTAAAACCCTCAAACAAAAGGCAGAACAGGCTATTCGAGAGGAATATCATAATAAAGTAAATGCTTGAATCTTGCAGCAAATATCAAAAACGGCTTATTTCTTACGACCCAATCCCTTTGTAAAAAATAACTTGTTTTTTATTTAAAAATTTATAAACTATTTGAAGGTATTTGCCATTGGTCTTTTTTAGAAAAAAAAAGGACATGCCCGATGGCCTGTGGACACGATGTGATGGCTGTAGGGGCATGGTGTATAAAAAAATCGTTGAAGAAAGGTTGTACGTTTGTCCCGAATGTAACCATCACTTTCGGGTATTCAGCAGAGACCGGTTAAAACTCCTGCTCGATGAAAATAGTTTCGAGGAGATGTGGGACAACATGGCGCCGTGCGATCCTTTAAATTTTAAGGATCGGATAACCTATCCCGAAAGAGTAGCTGCTGAACAGCAAAAGACAGGTTTAAAAGAAGCCGCAATTGCTGGCAAGGGAAAGATCAATGGCAAAGAGGTGATGATCGGAATCACAGACTCGTCCTTCATCATGGGAAGCATGGGCTCTGTGGTTGGAGAAAAGATTGCCAGAGTCGCAGAAAAAGCCCGTGAACTGCGGCTGCCTTTGATCATTATCTCCGGTTCAGGCGGCGGCGCCCGAATGCAGGAAGGCGTCTTTTCCCTGATGCAAATGGCAAAGACAAGCGCTGCCATAGCGCGGTTTCAGGAGGCGGGCGGTTTATATATATCGATACTAACTGACCCATCTCTGGGTGGAGTCATGGCAAGTTTTGCCTCTCTGGCTGATATCACAATAGCCGAGCCGAAAGCATTGATAGGTTTTGCCGGTCCCCGTGTTATTCAGGAAACAATAAAACGCTCTCTCCCGAAGGGTTTTCAGACAGCGGAATTTTTACTGGAACATGGTTTTCTGGATATGATCGTTCATCGGCAGGACATGAAAAAGGAATTATCAAGATTGATTGATTATTTGCAGCAATCGAAAAGTATAAATGGTGAAGTGCGGGTATAATTTCGCATTTTCATTTGCCGTCTGAATTTTTAAGGCAGGTCGTCATAATAAATTCTAAGTACTTTTAAGCAACTTAAGGAAATCCAAACTTCAGGTTCCCCTGTAGCTCAATGGTAGAGTAGCCGGCTGTTAACCGGTTGGTTGTAGGTTCGAATCCTACCGGGGGAGCCAATTTATATCAAAGGCAAGACTTCATTATATGAGGTCTTGCTTTTTTTGTTGGTAAATGGATCCCGTGGTGGGCGGGTCTTTAATCTTGCTGTTGAGCGTTGCTAACATTGTTACCCTAGCTTTTAAAAGAATTGTTGACAAAATATTTCAATCCTTTATACTGATTACATAATTACGAATTTACGTAATAACGTTTGAGGAAATATACGAAAGGAGAATCAGGAATGCCTGTTATTAAAGTTATAAGAAACGGACAGATAACCCTGCCGAAGGAATTCAGGGACGCCTTGGGTATTGATGAAGGGCAAATTTTGGAGGCGGAGATAGAGGAATCCTGCATAATTTTAAAACCCGTGGCCTTTGTGGAAAGGGGTCCGGCCCTATCTTCAAAGGGGAAGAAAAAAGTAGCGGAGGCTTTGGAAGCGTATAAAAAGGGAGAGGTAAAGGCTTTTGATAATGTTAATGATCTTATTAAAGACTTGAATTCATGAAAATTATTAGAATCGATCCCTTTAAAAAGGATTTCGGAAAACTGCCGGATGGTATAAAGCGGCAGACAGAAAAGACATTAAAATTATTGGCAATCAATCCTTTCCACCCCTTTCACCCTTCATTGCATATCAAAAAAACCAAAGGAGAAATCATGAAAGGGTTCAGTGACATCTTTGAGGGAAGAATTACTAAAAGTTATAGGTTTTTATGCTTAATTAAAAATGATGTCATTACCCTTTTACGCTGTGGCAAGCACGATGAGTTTTTTTGAAAAAGCCCTATCATGAAATAGCAATATTAATAACTTTGGTGACATTCAATGTATCCAC
>VGXX01000108.1 GCA_016873155.1 Planctomycetota bacterium
TCAAGCAATACCAGAAATTCTTTGAAATGGAAGAAGCCAAGTTGGAATTTTCTCATGAAGCATTGGGAGAAATCAGCAAAAAGGCATTTGAAAAGAAGACCGGCGCAAGGGCATTAAGGTCGATATTTGAGAATTTTATGCTGGATGCCATGTATCATTTGCCTTCCAACAAAGGAGAATCTTCTTTTCTGGTAACACCGGCGGTCGTGCGTGGTGAAGTGCCATTGCTGGCGCAAAAATACAGAAAGACCGCGTAGTAGTCATTGAGCCACGAATGAACGCGGATTCACACAAACATAACAAACACATTGCCTGCCCGTATTTTATTTTCCTAACAGCAGCAGTCTTTTTAGTTCGGTTGCAGCATCATCTTTTCTGTTCAGCTTATCGTACAACAACGCAAGATTCCTATGAATAATGGGATTGAAGGGGTTGATGTGGTTGGCTCGTGACAGAATTTCTATGGCTGCGTCATATTCGCCTTTCCGTTGGTAGAGTTCACCGAGTGAAATATAAGTGGTGGTGTATTCCGGATAATATTCGAGGGCGGCCTTCAGGATTTCCTCAGCCTTCGTGTATTGTGTGTCCATGATGTAAGCAGTTGCTAATTTGTTCTGAATTTGAGGTGAAATGTTGCCGGCCTTTTTAAATGCCTTTTCATATTCAACGACTGCCGCGCCATGAAGTCCTTCATGGCGTAAGAGGTCGCCCAGGATGGCATATTTCCTGGCGTCTTTCACCTCTATTTCAGCAACACTTTCTACGTCATCTACTATTTTCGAGGATTCTTTAAGCTTTGTGGGAAGTATCTGGATGCCGTGAATCCTCCGAAAATTTTTTTGTTTCAGTTCTAGCATCCAACTTTTTTCAAATTCATCAAAAGAAGCGCCTGTTGCCGATGATACCGCATCTTCCGTTGATTTCCCGCTTTTAATACCGTCCAGAATAGATACAAGCAAAGGATAACCACCGCGGTTGAATATATAATCGATTACGGTAAAAACTTCGGCAAAGGCAAGCGCTGTGTCCTCCCTCTTTTCTAACTTTGCCAGTGAGGGGTGCATTTGTTCAAAGGTGATAAAATAATCCTTTTCAACGGCCTCGGCCATCAGGCTTTCTAAAGAAACAGGCAGTTTGGGAGTTATATTTTCCAGCCAGCGGTTTTCTTCATACTTTGCAATCCCTTCATGGAGCCAGATGGGCACGCGGTTGTACGTCTTCTTCATTATAACGTAGTGTACATATTCATGGGTAAGGGTATCGAGCCATTGATATCCTCTGGGCTGTAGGCGCGGACTCGTGATAATTACGCGATTAAATAAACAGATTGCTACGGTTCCGGAAGTTTCTATCTCTTCTTTGGTAAGCGTCGAGATTGTACAAAAGCTTTCTGCATCAGGGAAAACTTCAACAAGGACAGGTTCTTTTGGGAAATAATCAAGGTCTTTCCCAATCGCATGATAAGCCTTTTCAAGGGTATTTAAGGCATAATCGACCAGTATGGCATCCTTGTCTTCCTCATAGCGAAACAGGAAGTGTTCGGTTTTGATCTCTTTGAACTTGCCTGCTGTTTGATAAATCTTGTCAACGAAGTCATAAAATTCCAGGGCATTCTGTGCAATGCCAGGCTCTTCCTGTGCCCTTTTTAAGAAGGACAATGACTCCCGGTAGTTCCCCTCATAAAATCGTACCTCACCGGCAAAAAAGCACACATAAGGATTTTCTGCCGCAGTTGAAAGCAGTTTATCGGCAATTGCGGAAGCCTCGCCAATTTGCCACGTCTTCAGACATTCCTCTCCATAGGCAATTTCACCCACAACGTCAAAGAATTTTTCTTCTTGTTGTGCGTGTACCGTACCCGTAAACAATGTGAGGATTGGTAAGAGAAATATGAGTGTAATAAAGAAGCTTTTCATTTTATCCTCCATAATTGAAATCTCCTCTTATGTGAGGTCGTAGAGTTTGTAAACCATTTGGTCAATCGGTATAGAAATATCCTGCAAGACCGTCAAAAAGACTGGTTAGGCATATAAATTTAACCACGTTTTGTCATTTTATCCATTCCACTACTGGCGTTGATAAGAACTCCTCAATGGATATGCCGCTTCCACCGACCAGTAATTTCTTCTGTGGTTTGAAGAGAGAAGAAAATGCCTCCATGCCGGCACGGGTATCTTTACTGCGGCCGCTTTTTACCTCTATTGCAATGATGTTTCTGCCATGACGCAGGATAAAATCAACTTCTTCGCCTCGTTCACGCCAGTAAAATACCTCTGTTTTTGTTCCAATAGCGCTGTTTACCAAATATGCGCCAACAGCCGTCTCTACCAATCTTCCCCAAAAATCACGATTAGTTATTGCCTCCTCAAATGAGGTATTTGCTTGGGCAGTTATCAATGCAGTGTTTAAGACCTGCAGTTTCGGGCTTGAACCCCTTTGACGAACCTTCTGACCTGCAAATTTCTGCAAGCCGGTTACTATCCCGGCTCCGGCAAGGAGTTCCAGATAATGCGCAAGGGTTGTAGTGTTGCCTGCATCCTGCAACTGTCCCAACATCTTCTGATAGGAAAGAATTTGTCCTGAATAGTCACAGCCAAGAAGAAATACCCGTCTCAGAAGCGCGGGTTTATCCACCCGGGTCATCAGAAGTATGTCCCTCGAAATGGTGGTCTCAATCAGGGAGTCAATGATATATCTTGACCAGCGCTCCTGGTTACCAATTAATCCGGCTGAGCCAGGGTAACCGCCGTAGTATATGAATTGTTCAATATTCCAGCCAAAGGCTTCTCTCATTTCAGAGAAAGGCCAATGGGTGAGCGGTATCATTTCAAACCGGCCTGCGAGGCTCTCGGTCAATCCCTGCTGGATAAGAAGAGGGGCTGAGCCAAGCAGAACAACCTTCAAGGGTATTTTAGCAGCAGAGTCCTCATCCCATAACCGCTTTACAATCTCAGACCAGCCCGGCACCTTTTGAACCTCGTCGAGGATAAGCACTGCACCTCTGTCTTTAACACCTTCCCTTGTGCGAAGCCGTCCTATTTCCCATTGCTGTTCAATCCAGGTATGACCTTTCAATGTCGGCTCATCTGCAGATGCATAGTGGCTGGGGATATCGAAAGACTCAACAACCTGCCTTATCAAGGTGGTCTTCCCGACCTGGCGGGGACCTGCCAGGACTTGAATAAACCGCCTCGTTTCCTTGAGTCTCGACAAAATGGTTTTGTATGCAGAACGCCTATATATTAATGCCTTTACCATAAATCCGCCGGGTTTCAAATAACAAGAGATTGCGAGTTTGCCAACAAATTACTCAATATCATGAGTAATTTTACTCAAAATAAAGAGGATGTCAAGTTTTAAACACGTCGTTTCTAATCTTCCGGAAGATTGTCTTATTGGTTAATTCCGGGCTTGCAAAGTAAGTGAATTTCTTAAAACTGTTCCACTGCCTGAAAAATCTATCCCACCTGGTTTTGCACCGTTTCTCAGGTTTGTAACAATTTTTATTAAAATATCCTTGTCTTTAGCGTCGCTTTCGGCTATCAAAAGCGCAAGGGCAACTAATGCGTTATCGTTTAGTTTTATAAATTTTAGCAACAATAATTCCTCCACATCTTTCGGGAGGAAATCTGAATATTCTCGTAAAATCTTTATCCATGGTAATAATGACCATGTTTTTCTTCCTTACACGCCTTCTCATATACCTCATTATCAGAAATACCGGAAAGACCACAGTCCCTGATACTCAGCACATCATTCCCAAGAGACCTTAAATAATCAATAATTGGCTCAAAGAGGTTTTCATTGGCAAAAATCTTCACACCACACCCCCTGCTTCCTCATCAGCAAGAAGAGAAGCATATGATAGACATGCCCTGATGTCTTCCTCGATAATATTTGGATACGCTTTTTTAATCCCATCAAAATTCTCTCCAGCGGCAAGAAGATCGAGTATAATATGCACAGGGATTCTGGTTCCCTTTATAATTTTACAATTTAACTCCCCCCCTCCACAATGGCAATCTCCTCCGGCGTGAGGTCGTAGAGCTTGCCCCGTTAGATAGTAATTATCTAATGGGGTCAATCTGTTTTTTTCAAATTGTGAGATTTGGCTTGTTTATCAGTGTTTTGCAAATAGTCCTCGTCTTTCGTGATGACAAGGACGCTGTCAACGAGCTTGATAGCTTGTGTCATTGTTATTCCCAATGCTGTATTCTTTCTATCATCTCTTCAGGAGATGGCAGATATTTTTTTAGTTCACGAGGCAGCTTCACCGTCAGCTTGTAAGTAGATACACCTATCGGTTTTTTCGTATCTTTCAGTGCATACTCGACAATTGTCCTGCTTTTGTCTTTGCATAATATAATGCCAATGGAAGGATTTTCATCAGAAAGTTTTGCTCTGGCATTAAGGGCCGAAAGATAAAACTGCATCTTGCCAGCATACTCAGGCTTGAAGGCACCGATTTTCAGCTCTATTGCAACAAGGCATCTTAGTTGCCTATGATACAACAGTAAATCAATGAAAAATTCCTCTCCGTCTATCTCCAGCCGGTACTGATTACCCACAAAGGCAAAGTAACTGCCCATCTCTATCAGGAATTTTCTCACATTATCCAAAAGCGCCCGCTCAAGCTCCTTTTCTGAGTGCTCTTCGCCAAGTTCCAGAAAATCGAAGGAGTATTCATCCTTGACTGCCAGCTTTGCCTGATGCCGGTATTTTTCCGGAACGGCTTTATCAAAGTTGGTCTGATTTGCCATATAGCGTTCAAATGCGCCTGCCTCAATCTGGTTTATCAGAACATCCTTTGTCCAGCCAAATTTCTTTGTTATCTTGATGTAAAACTCGCGCCTGATGTCGTCTTTGCACCGCTCCAGAATAATGATATTTTTCGTCCAGCTAATTTCTCGCACCAATGGTGCGAGTTTTTCGTTTTTGTTATAGGCAAGATAGAAATTTCGCATTCTCCAGAGATTAGCACTGGAAAACCCCTGTATTCCCGGAAAGTCTTTTTGCAGGTCTTGGGCCAAGGTTTCCACAATTGCCTTGCCCCAGCCGAGCTTTTCCTGCTTTGCCACTATTGATTTGCCTATGTCCCAATAAAGATTTATGAGTTTCTTGTTTACCGCTTTTAGGGCATTATACTGGGCTCTATATATGCGCTCCTTGATTTCTTTAAAGAAGGTTTTATACTCTGCGCTCATGATGATCTTCATTTATTTTTTCCCTCCACAATGGCAATCTCCTCCGGCGTGAGGTCGTAGAGTTTGTAAACCATTTGGTCAATCTGTTTTTCCAAATTGCGGACTTTGGCTTGCTTATCCGGGCTTTGCACGTAATCCACGCCTTTCGTGATGGCAAGAATGCGCTATTGAACTTGTCCATCCAGATATAATTTGTCAATTTGATAGATTCGCCCCTCTCAAGACTGCCTTTATTGATTGCAACAATTATTTTAATCACTCTCGACTTACCACAGTTACGAATAAAATTTTCTTTTGTTTGCTATCATAGATTAGTTTCGTAAGAAATTATCCATCGTTCCAGCAACTGCTCCACGGAATTCTTTAAACTCTCTATATTAAAGTTGCCTGACGCAAGTAAGTCATCAATAATGCCCTTCTGCGAGGCATTCTCCACGGCTTCAAGAAAATCTATTACTGTCTTCAAATTTGAATCATCTTTTAGAGATAAAAACTCAACTTTTATATAATTTTTAATCTCAGATATATTAATACCAAAATTTATTTCTTCTTTTCTAATTCGAGCTTTATGGCGATTATACAATTCTACCTCAAAATGATTTCCAGATTTTTTTAATGATTCAATTTTGTTTTTTTGTTGAACAAAAATCTGCATTACAGCGGGCAATTCAGACACTGCACGGATTTGTATCACAGCCAGAGGTCGGAAAGGTAGAGGCGGAAGACAATTTAATACACCATTTGGAAATTTGCATGGTACAAAACTCTCCCAGTGTCTGAACTCACCATTATTTAATTCGGGAATCTGTTTCAAACTGATCTTCCATCCATCCTCAAGGAATCGCTCTCCTTTACAGATTGGCACCAAACAGAAGAAATCAACAATATCTTTCACTTTAAAAAGCGCCTTGGTAACTATAGTAACTTCAACTTCAGGGTAACATGGGTTATTTACCGAGAATGCTATAGGCAAATATCGAAAGGGATGTTCCACATACACATCTGTTGGAGGAATAATGGTTATTCCATTTTCTTTGAGATCAGAGAGAGCATCGCATGTGCGATGAATTATTTCCTGCCGAATTCTTTCTCTCTTCGCTTTAATATACTGGAGAATGTTCTTTTGTGGTGTCTTCAGTGGGGTTAGTATCCAAGCGTCTAATAAGTCAGCTAATAACGTATACGCCTTGATTTCGAGAGCGTCAAGTTTGCTAGCAGCGAAATAGTCAGGGGCATTCTTGAAAAGCTGTTCAAAAGCAAAATGCATTTTTCTAAGATGTTTGGTCGCATCTAAGAAATTGTATACTGCTAATTTCCCTGTGCGTATATTTTTATCATCTATGTATTGGAATATTTGAAAAAAGAAATTCCGAAAGCTACTAGACCAGTTATTTGGAACACCTTGTTTTAAAACTTCTCTCAACGGTTGAGAAAGTATTTTTCCGATTGTTTCGATATTATCAATTGAAAGATATGGAAGATATTTCAAAGATCGTTCCAACCTTTTGAGAAGTTGATCTCCTTCGAATACCGATTTAAAATTAAATTTCCTACCATTCATCGTCTCTTGTAAACCTTTAGAGAAACCCTGAATAAAACGCAAAGCATCACACCGAAGAGTGTACCATGACTCTTCGTATCTGTAATAGCTATCGGGAAGGTAATGGCTTTCTACAGACTTCCGCCAAATTACATTTTTTTCAGTATCGGACTTAAACGGTAAATTTTCCTTTGATATATCTTTGTTCGTCTCATCAACAGATGGTTTCAAGCCGAATGGAAAAAACCAGATACCTTGGGATTGATAATGCTCACAAAAGGGAACAGCGGAACGCAAGAGTTTAAGACGTGATATAGCTTGTTGGTGTGCGCTAATGTTACTATCTTGATCCAAGAAGAACTCGATACAAATCTTACTATCAGAAATCTTCAACTCAATACAATCAGTGTGAAGCATAAGATAACCAATAATATTTTCTCTGTTTTGTGAAAACCAGTCCAGGTATGCAGATTCATCGTATCGGTACAGTCCTTGCGAAAAGCTACAAAATTCTTTCAAAGGAATCTCAAATAATGCTTGGTCTGCGAGGAAGGCATTTCGGACTGCTGGCCAAGTTGGCAGGCGAACATTGCACAAGAAACACCAGTCAAGTATATGGCCAATGTTATAAATGCCCTCCCGAATTGTTTCGGGTTGTATGGAAGTTTTCACTCTACATAGAAAATCACGACACATATCAAGCCCTCTTATTCTTTTACTAACTCTGGCTGCAATTTTTTTTAACCTCCGAAAATTTTCTCCCTTTTCGTCTTTAAAAGTGTCAGCGAGTGCATCTATTGTATTTACTTTTCCGATAGGCACGAAGTCAGTATTTAATAAAGAAGGTCCTGACTGACCCATCAAATCATATGCTTCATCGAATAAACCTTGATTGACCTTAAAAAACTGTCTCTCGCCGGCTTCAAAAATGCCGTCAAGGAAAGATAACATAATATCAAGAGTTGCACTCTTTGCCTTTTCAATTAGACCTTTAAGAAATATATCAACGTCTAGCCCTGTCCTGCACATGGCGTTTGAGATAAATGCAGAAATACACTCAGGTAATATTGCTTCAATGATTGCTAAAGCAGTCTTTACTGGATTTGGATATCCCTCGTGAAGAATGCGTGCAATATGTTCTGAACGAACATAATGAAGCCCAGTAATAATTCCATTCTCCAAATTTAAATACTCTCCAGAAAGAGATTTCAACACCTGCTGTGGATCATCCCTTAACTGAATGTCTTGTAACAGTTTGTCGGCCATAACAGAGACTCCAAGTGAATTAGCCAGTGCAGCTCTTCGCAATATTTCAATTTTGGCAGGATCTTCCTTTTTTTCTGAGAATTGCTTTATCTGATCTCTAAGCCGCTCCTCAAGCATACAACCATGTGTAAGGAAGTAAATATACTCTATCAGCAAGTGAGGCTCGCCTATTTTTTCATATGCCCACTCTGATGATTTGATAGATTTATGAAGTCTTCCTTCTAATTGAAATACTTTGAAGATTTGTCGCGCTTCATCTAAATCCAAGGTTGGCTCTAGTATTTCGTAGCTCGTCAAACTTTCCAAAGCGAAGCGGTGCCAGTCTTCGTTACGTATTGTTACTAATACTCGAATTCCTAAAGCTGCGCATTCTTGTGCAACAAATGACCACAATCGAGTGCGCCATCCAGCGTTGTCAATCAACAAGAGAATGGGTAAGCCAAGTTTCGCTCTGAACCGAAGGTAATTACGAATAAGTTCAACATGCTCTGGCAATGCTGCAACCCGAAGGATAAAGGTATTATTTGCTGGCCATTGTTCAAAGGCGTAACGGTATAAAAGTGCTGATTTACCCTGTCCACTTGAAGATCTCAGAATACAAATCTTTGAAGAATTAATAGCCTCATCAATTCTTTTCAGCCAGATTGTTCGCTTAATATCAACGTCAGCTGCAATATGACCGGGTCTTGTTCCTTTGCCATCAAGAAAATCTTCAATGTTTCCATCCGGTTCCCATGAAATTATATCAATCAGACCACGTCCATACGCTTGAAATTCCGTCTCACGTGCTAAGGCTTCCCCAACTGATGATCTGATACTTTCAAGATCAGCACGCTTCACTAACTTTCGATCCTTAGCCCAGTCAAGGAATTTTGCGACAAGTGAAGAAATATAAACATCAACCGCGCCGCTTCCCAGCTCAAATATATCTGCTACATCTTTTCTAAGTTGCACCCAAATCTGCTCTTCAGGCATTGAAACAATAGTCAATTTGTCCATAAGACCTTTAGCCTCATCAGCAGTTGATCCTATTTGATGGCATAGTTTGGCAAATTTGATTTCAACTCGCCTTCTTTCTTTAGTGGGTAAAGATTTTATTTGAGCTAATCTTGCTATATCTGTGCGCAGGTGAAAATTCACAGCGAGTACAAAGTGACAACATGGCTCAGCACGATAAACCTTTAGAAAGCCTTGTATCGGCTCTTTAAGCTTACTCCAATTCCACGAATTTTGTGACGATTTGACCTGAATATATATATCTCCTAAACGCAGACCAAGAAGATCAACATCTTCGATTCCTTCAAGCCTAATTGAACTAACTTCTTTCTCCTTTGCATAGAAATCGAAAGAACGTAAAACGGAATATAGTATCTGATACCGAATACCTCGGATGTTAACTGCCCCGTGAAATCGTGTTTTTAAGAGCGTATCGAGTTCTTTTCTCAAGATTTTCTTCTCCGTTTGCATTTTTCGTATTTCATCTTGGCAGATTATTTAAAAATACCTTTTAGCGACAACTAATACACCGTCAATGTAATTTGCCATAGTAGAATTTGTTGGTATACTTTAGCGAAAAATAGAAGGAACGTACAGCGATGTGATACCGTCAACACAAGATGCTCGAGAAAAATTGAAACGTCAAATCCAAACGCCTTAAGAAAAAATTGGCCACCTGATATTTAACAAAGCACTGTTTACAAATGATTAAATCAAGGGAAAATAAAATGATTGTGGTTTAGCAAATTAATGCTTATTTTTACTCGTGTTAATGAAATGAGATTCACCTAATCCACCAATCTTTGGTAGTAGTCCTTGTTTAAATCTTTGTATTTTTCTGGCAGTCCTTCTTTTAAGGCATCGAGGATGTCCTGTCTGAATTCCTTGGGCACCTTGTATGCTTCTTCTGATGGTATTTCTACTTTTTCTGTAGAGGCGCCAAACTGGCCTTCGTCCATCCGGCCGTGAAAGGGTCTTTGCATGGGCATCGGAATACCAGTTCCCATCATTCCTTTTGCAATACGTTCTTTCGCCATTTCCATGCCCTTCTTTGCCTCGGCAAGGCGGTACAGCGATTCCCTTTCATCAATCACGGCGCCCTGCGCGTCGTTTTTATCCAGTTTTTCTTTTGCTTCTCCCATAGATTTTGATGCCAGGTCAAGCTGTCTGTCCGCAGATTCGTCCATAAATGGATTTTGATCAGAAAGTTCATCCGCCGTTTCCGTTATTTCTTCAGTATCTTCCTGCAGTTCCTTTTGTTTCTCGGCATACTTTTGCATGGTATCTTTGTCTTCCTGCGTCAAACTGGCGACCTGCTGTTCTTCGAGGAATTTCATCATGGATTCAAGGTCTTTCATGATCTGCTGATTCTGATTCGCAGCGTCCCGGACGTTTTCAGCAACATCTAAGTCTTTTTCAGGCACTTCCTCTTTCCCGGCAGTTCTTTTTTGTTCCAGGGTATTTTGCATGCGGCTGTTCCACTGATTCAGGTTTTGTGACATTTCTTTAGACAAATTCAATGATTCCTTTGCATCCCATCCCTTGATCATTTCTTCTAAATGAGAAAGGGTTTCTTCCGTCTCCGATAATTCCCGCGACATGTTGAGGAAGTCTCTCTGCATGGGGTCTTTGTTGATCTCCCGATTCAACTCGGCGTTTCTCCTTGATAGCTCAACCAATTTGTTAGATTCCTTTTGAAATTCACTCACCTCTTCGTCTCCGCCAAAGAATTCACTAAATCTGCCTGCTATTGCCTCTCTTTCATCGGCCATGCGTTTTAAGTCGCGGTTAACGCGGAGGTATTCCTGGAGTAGTTCATTTTTCGCAAGGGTTTCCTTAGTTTCAGAAATGTCTTTTTTTATTGTTTCTACCCTTTTTTCCTGTTTCTCGAAAAATGATTTGAAGGTTTCATTGGTTGATTCTGAGGTGCGTTTTTGAATGTCTTTCTTCAGTTTGTCGGTATTTTCTGTAAGTTCTCTCTGTTTGCTTTCCAATTCAGATATTTTATCCATTAATTGGTTTGCGTCATTCAGCATATTAGAAAAGGATGAGTCCGCAAATTTTTGGCCGGAAGATTTCATCTGATCCATCATCCCCTGGAGGGCAGAAAGCAGCTTCTGTGCAGCCTCCAGGGCTGTATTCAAATCTCCCTTATTGAATGCATCCTTCATGGCGCTCAATTCCTT
>VGXX01000109.1 GCA_016873155.1 Planctomycetota bacterium
CTATCTTCTACAGGATCATTCATATTATCTTCTTCCTCTTCCTCTTCCTCATAAGTCACTGGAAAATTCCGAATCATATCAAGAATTTCTGGCATAGATTTGGGCTGAATAGGCGGCGAGCAAAAATCACCATTTTTGTTGAATACGGGGATGTCCCATCTGTAAAGTTTACCTGCAAGTTTTGCCTCCAACTTGATACTAAAATAATTCACATCCATCACTATTTCTTTTGTTTTACTATCAATAGGGGTGTTGTTTATTTTGATTTCTTCCCAGCAGGTATCTGAGGAATCCTCCCATGTCAACAAGCGTGTTTCTCGATTCCACTTGCAAGATATTATCGGTGGGGATGGTTGTATTTCTGTTAATTCCTGTTCTGCCTCTTCACCGGAGTTCTCGGTAATTAATTCTTTATTAAGCGGGTTATCAGGATCGATTCCAAGTTTTTCACAAAGAGATTCCTCTTTTATAGAATCACTTATAGTCAGAAATACTCCCGCCTCAATATTGCCGTTGGTTCCCGGTCCTAACGCAAAACCTTGCTTGCTTAGGTTACCGGACCCAAGATAGAGAAGACCATTTGAGTAACTATCGTTCCGTTTATTCGCAATAAAAATATATTTTGCATGAAAATACGCACCATCTTTATCGGGGTGCTTTGATTGACGTGGGAACCATGTAAGATCATCTTCATGGGTATTTTTTATCCACTCCCCCAACGCACCAGATGTTTCAGGATTAATTACAATCCATTTATTTTCCTCGGATATATTCTTTGCCAAACGGTCTTTCTTTTTTAAGACGTCTACAAGTTGTTTAAGGACTTCTGGTTCTTCCAAGAAGTTCTCCTTATCCGTCTGCTCAAAAAAACCAGAACCACAGCATATAAAATTACGAGAGGTTTCATTATCATCGATAAATTTAATAAATTGCGCACCCATCGAGTTTTCTTTAAAATCACCTTCTTTCTTTGCCTCAGTATTAAGCAAGTTAGAGACAAATCGGGGTGGATAGCCTCTTTCTGGAGGGATGACATCCTTTGAAATGTCGTTTAAAAATTCTGTTATGCGGTCTCTAAAACTCTTTGCTAGTTTGTAATAGCCTCCGTTCCCGTCATTTCCCAGTAACTTCCACCAAAAATCCACCGCTTCACAAATATCGGAAGCCTCTTGCTTTTGATTTTCACTGCTTGCAGTATCGTAATCGCAATACCATGCCAGGTTGATACTGCTGTTGACAGCTTCATTGGTCCAGTTGCCGGTAAAAACGATTAGTCGATAATAATCAGGCGATTTTTTATTAGATTCTCCAAAACCTAACAGCGCAACCTTTGCGTGCTGGAGCTTGGTTTTTTCTTTCCACTTCCGCTCATCAGGATAAGCCCAGCAAAGTCCTAGTAAATTAGTAATTGGTTCGTTATGGCAGTCTAGAAAAAGCGCCATAGAAAGATGTCCGGGATACATGCGCTGAGTTGAAAACCGTTCCAGGATACTATCCACAAACGGTTTATCCGCTGAAAGCGCACAGAGCAATCCGAATACGCCTTTGTGCTTTTCATCAGGAGGGTAAAACAAATCTAATAGCGATTTCCTTTCATTCTTCTCGTCATTCATTGACAATCTCTCCGTAGTTTAAATAGCTGGCGGATTTTAAGTTCTGTTGAGGATTCTTCCGTTCCAACAACTTCCTCACCTCTTTCATTCTCTCCGTTTTCACTAATTTCTTTGTGTCTTGAGAAAAGGTGACCTTTTTCAATTGTGTTTTCTTCCGTTGTTTTCAGAATAACACCATCTCGTTCAATTACTTTTAAAAGCAATTTCTCGTCACTATCACACGAACAAATCTCGGTAAAATCACGAGCATCATGGTGTGGCTTTTTCGACTTATTAACGCATTCCTGGTATCTGTTTGCTGCTGAGCGCAATTTTTCCAGCATTTCATCCACTCTGTCGGCTAATCTCCCAGCAACCCGGATATTGTCTTCGTCAATTATTTCAGCGCATTTATGAATCAAATCACGGCCCGTTTTAAGAAGTCCATCAAACGCCTGAGCCGTTTCAATTTCAATTACCTGATCAGGATGAAGATTCTTTTTTACACTATCTAAATTTAGTTCGTCGCAATTACCAAATGCCTCAATTAAGTGTGCCCTGCGCCCAAAAGAATCGTTTGAATTTGACATAAGGCGATTCCGAGAAATTTCTTTTTCTTCATCTGTTACACCATCTCTCCATAAACCAGAAACAATATTTCCTATTTTATCGCCGCCAATCCAGTCTGTAATTGCCTTTCGAACACTTTTACCGCCTTGCCCACCCTTTTTCTGGTTTAAAAAGGCTTCCGCCAGATCCGACCCGTTCTGAGTTAATACCATAGAATTAAACCGCGTCCCCGTAGTTAATCCAAGGCCGGAAAGAGCGCGAACAGTTGATGAACGAAACGGAATACGTACATAATACTGGGGCTGTGAAAGCTCCTTAAAACTCCATACAACCCGTTCTTTATCTTTATTAAATGCCCTTTTGCCGCGCACACCTTGATTCTGATCCTTACACCACGCCAGCTTACATGCCAGGGCCTCAATCGCATTGGCAATTTTTACCGGTTTACCGCTATTTATCTCTTGCGCAAGTTGAATTCCGGCAACCGCCCATGACATCTGACGAACAAACCAAACTCCTCCGATACCCGGCGCTACCAGTTCACGGTAATGACGAATGGCTTTGTTCAGGTTCAGATTTAAAAGGGCTCGTTGCGTTACAAATTCCTCCATTTCAGGGATGAACCAGTCAGTCATCGTTGAATCCTTTCTATTAACATTTGTTGCATTGATTCTTTTCAGCAGTTCTTCTTAATGTTGTGTTTAACAATATGCATAAATCTTTTGAAATATTCATACACACCTAAGTGCATTTCTTCTGTCATCTTTGCCTTCTCCCTCTTTTCATTCCTTACAAACATGATGTTAGAAATTTGGTACAAAGCCATTGCGCATTATATCAGGTACAAACAGGATGTCAAATTACACAGGAAAGCGTTCGCATCGCCTGCAATACCCTTTTCGTTGCTTCATAGCTGATTCAATTTTACAGATTGAACCATACATTTTAAATAATCCCAAGGACTTGGAATGATATTTCAAACTACCAATACACCAAATATTCCGGTTCAATCGAGGACGATTGAACCAGCGAAGGAGAGCAAATACTACTGGATTCCCGCTAAAAACATGCGGGAATGACAACTGTAATGTACAGACTATTATGAGACCATCATTAATAACCTTTTCCGACTCGTTCGGGTTAGAATTTAATCATTTTCGATTACCATCCTGCCCGCTACCGCCCCTTCCTTACTATACATGGTTATCTGCCCATTCCTGACAACCCCACGGTTCTTTGTCTTGCCGCTCCCGTCGTATACGGTTATTTTATTATTCCTGATGACGATGCGTTCCTGCAGTTTGCCTTCCTTGCTGTACATGGTTATCGTGCTTTTCTTGGAAGAAATCAGGCAGTCGTCGGTATTGCCATGTGCAATATTACCCATACTACCAATCGCCACACCGCATACAAGTGTAAATATCGGTATCCATTTCATATTCATATTTCTCTTTGCCTCAATTGTTCGAATTTTAGATGGCACTGATGGGTTCGTCTTGCTTAACCCATCCTACTTATCCTGGCAATCTGCGTCCAACTTAGTCCTCATCCTCTCTCTTCTTCGTGAGTTTTACCTTTACATCAGGCACTTCTTCTGCAAATTTTAATAAACTGGCAATTGTTTTTTTATCGAACATTTCATCTTTAACCAGCTTTGAAAGTCTTGAAAGATTAAGTCCCGAGACGTCTTCCCATATCCCAGCCTTCTTAATAAATTTCTCAAGCGCTTCGCGACCTTCCTCTCCGGAACGAAGGAATTGTAATACGGTTTTCTCGACTATCTTTAAAACATGGTCGCTGCCGGTAATATTGGTTATCCCCTCTTTTTCCGCATAGGTTTTGGCTGCGTCTTCTATCAAGGCTATTTCTTCCCAAAGTTCGGTTTCCTGTTCTCTCAATTCGTTGATTTTTGCCTTTATTGAGGCGTATTTATTGACAAGAGAGACACCCTTCTCTTTGAGATACTTATTCAAGGGTAATTCCTGCACCTTTATCTCATGCTTTCTTGCAGGACAATATTCGGGGAACTCGCACCAATCGCAGAGATTACTTTCAACAGGATTGAATACCGTATCTTTTTCAATGGTCTTAATCAGTGAAAGTATCTCTTTTTTAAGGTCTTTGAGTTGCGCATCGGTGCGTATAGACGTGAATTCCTTGTCAAACAAGAGATAATGCCAGATCAGTCTGACGTCCTTTGCATCTTTGAATTTTTCTTTGATTCCAATCTGATACAGTGCAAGCTGCCTGTCGTTATCAAATTTTTCCTGAGAGAGCAGATAACCGGATGTCTTGTAATCGTGAATTTCATAGATGCCTTTGCCATTATGGCTCAACCTGTCTATATATCCCTGTATTGTGTAGTCCTCTATTTTAAAAGTAATCAGTTGTTCTGTTGCCAGGGTTTTTGACTGATTGAATGGATGGTATCGCTTGTAGTAGTTTGTAATTGCCTCTCTTCCGGCATTTTTGTAATGGTCTTTTGTATAATCCCTTTTTACAATTGCAATGGTATCCTCATTCCAGTTTTTATCCCATACAGATTCGTAATATTTGAGCAGTTCTTCTAAGCTGTTGAGTTTTGTGAGGATGAGTTCTTTGTGGAGTTTTTCAAGGGCTTCGTGCACCCGGCTGCCGAGGAAGGCCTCTATGCCTTCCATACCTTCCGGGAGTTCTATACGGTCAATATACCTGAGTTTGTACTGTTGAGGACAATTCTCGTATGCTGATAGTTTGCTATGAGAATATTTTGGCATATGTTCACTTTAACCCTTTTGGAAATTTACCCTTGAAATAAATCCGGAATAAAAGTAACCTTTATTATAAGTGTATCTTTGAAAAAGAAAATTTAAATTAACCTCAGGCTTTAGCCTGAGGTGAGAGAACGAAGCCAATAGTGGCTTTAGCCCTGACCCAGGGGAAATCATGGCTAAAGCCGATTTTTATACTCCTGCATATCTCCGCCATGAATGGCGGAGTTAAAGCAAGGTCAAACATTAGGACTGGAACGCAGGCTGAAGCCTGCGGCTACCAGAATATGCGGGAAACCAGCATAAATAAAATGAAAATTCCTATACAATTAAATTATTAATGAAAAAAACATTAATTATTGTCTCTGTCATCGTTTGCCTTATTGCCGGGATTGTAGCATCCGGATATATTATTGTCAAACGGGCAACATCAGATGAGGCAATAAAGAGTCGTTTATTGAGTGCATTAAAAGATTTAGGAGAAACAAAAATTGAACGTGCACACATGGATTTTTTGGAAGGGATTATCATTGATAACCTCTCTTTTGCAGGCACCTCCGAAGATCTTCTGGGCAAGTCTCTAAAAATCCCCAGAATCGTTATAAAGCATTCCCCCCAGAATCTTCTCAAAGGAAAACTCAATATCTACAATGCGGTCGTTATTGCCCCTGAATTGACCGTCGAAAAGCCTACGGATATTTGGTCACTGCTGGATGCATTCAAGGCAAACTTTGACAAGATTGATATGCCAGCCTACATGGACATATTAAATCAGGGAGTCGAGATCCGGGATTTAAAGATTCATATCAAGGAAAATACACAAACAAACAGCCCGGAAATCAAGTTATCGGGTGTCAATATCACATTCCTGCCTTATGCCGGTTCTTTTAAAGACATCATCATCAAAGGAAATATAGATGACGAATTCCTGGGGAATTATTCTTTTACTATGAATCTGCATCCTAATATTCCCAGCTTAGAAATTGAGGCAAATGCGAAGAATATTATGTTGAACGAGGAATTTTTGTCACGATTTCCATACGTTGGCAAGATGCTCTGGGATGATTATAAACCTGCTGGAACGATCAATGTGTCTTGCAGGGCAAGTTTTAATAATCAAAACAAACAAAAGAAAAAGGATTATGTCATCAACGTCAATCTTAATGGTTTAGAAGCCATGTATAAAAACTGGCCATTTCTGATTTACCACTTGAACGGTGACGTGGAAATAAACAATGAGAAATTGTATCTCAAGGGAATTGTGGGATACATCAAAAGCGGAAACTGTACTTCCCAGGCTGAATTTAGGGGCGAATTCGACCTCTATGGCGCCAAAAAAACCTTTGTAATGACAATTCCCAATCTGCTCCTAAATCAGGAATTTTTAACAAATATTCCCGATTTCGGCGAGCAGGTATGGTCAAAGATTCGTCCTACCGGCCTGGTAGACCTGACCTACCAGTATAACGTGGGAGAAAAAGAGGAAAGCAGCTGCTTCCTGGCGGTAAATTGCAAAGATTTAGAAATCAACCCCCTGAATTTCCCTCTGTCTATATCCCATGTAAACGGACAAGTAAAGCTGTGTAACAATATCATTTTATTTACGGATACCGGTGGCTTTATCCAATGCGGCGGTCAGTCCATTTTTACCGAATTAAACGGCGTCTATGATATAAAAAATGACCGGAAGATATTCAACCTCCACATACCGAATCTGTCCATAACAGAATCTCTATTGAAAAATTTACCCACTAAAGGAATAGGCGAAAAGTTGTGGACAAATCTGAAACCCTCCGGCAAGGTCGACCTCATTGCCAATTTCCAGGGTTTCAAGGAAGAAAAAGACAACCGCTATTCGATAGAGATAAATCTCAAAGACTGTGAAATGAGCGACAGTAAATACAATATTTTTCTCTCCGGGATTGGTGGAAGACTGGAAATTGACAAAAGCCGTTTTGCAAGCAAACACATCGATGCCAAATGTTGCGGGGGACATGTGGAAGGCACTATATCAGTCAACACGGAGACCGACCCTTACCAGTACGAAGGAGAACTGAATTTTTCAAGAATCATTCTGGAAGAACTTGCCCAAAAAGTTACCAAAACCGAGAGACAATGGTCAGGGCTCCTGTATGGCAGGATTAAGTACCGTGGAAGCGGCACCGATCCCAAAAATTTTTATGCGGAGGGTCAATTTAACGTAAATGAGGGTTATCTCTCGGACGTACCTATCATCCTCAGTGTTTTCAATCTGCTCAATCTCACTCTGCCCAAAAAAGAAAGCTTTCACAGCGCACAGGCCAAATTTATCGTTAAAGACGGGATAATTCATATTGATGACGGAAGGATATATAGTGAGTCAATAGAACTTAATGGGCGGGGAGATATCAGTCTTAACGGAGACCTCCATATAAACGTTGTCACAGGGTTCAGCCGGGACTTTTTTTCTCAAATTCCTATTGTGGGAAGGTTGTTCGACCTCGTGGTAGGAGGAGTGAGGAAACAACTGACAATGGTAGAGATCAGAGGGACTTTTTTAAAGCCGGAAAGCCATTCGGTTCCATTTAAGCCATTCACCAAGTCGATTAAAAATATGTTCGAATTGTTACCAAAGGACGAGCACGGAACTACTACCACCACTATCGAAAGGAAAAAATAAGAGAAAAATATCTCTTTAATTTATGCTGGAACATTTCTTTTCACCTAAGACAGTAGCTGTTGTCGGCGCTTCTCGTGAAGAGGGTAAGGTAGGGCACGACTTATTCAAAAATCTTGTTAAGCACGGATACAAAGGCAAGGTCTACCCGGTAAATCCTCATGCGGATAACATCCTGGGAATTAAAACATATACTGCCATTAAGGAAATCCCGGATAAGATTGATCTGGCTGTAATCGTTGTACCTGCTCCATATGTAGGAAAGACCGTTGACGAGTGTATTGAAAAAGGAATCGATTCAGTCATCGTCATCAGCGCCGGCTTCAAAGAGAGCGGCATTGACGGAACTGCAAGGGAACGGGAATTATACCAGAAGATAAACCGGCATTCCATACGCATGCTGGGGCCAAACTGTCTTGGGTTGATTGACACTCAATCTGCCTTAAACGCCTCTTTTGCCGCAGATATGCCCGCGCCGGGCAATATTGCGTTCTTTTCACAATCCGGGGCGCTTTGCACTTCGATTCTGGATTGGGCGGTGAATGAATGCATCGGATTTTCTAAATTTATCAGCATGGGAAACAAAACGGATATCAATGAAGTAGACCTTATAAAAGCCATAGAAAACGATGACCAGACAAAGGTTGTTCTCATCTATTTAGAAGGGGTAAAAAACGGCGCTGAATTCATCGGCACAGCCAAAGAAATGACTAAAAAAAAGCCGATGATCGTGGTAAAATCAGGAGGCACCACGGCAGGCGCAAAGGCTGCATCTTCACATACCGGAACACTGGCCGGCTCTGAAAACGCATTTGATGCGGCATTTAAACAATCAGGAATTCTCCGTGCGGTAACAATCGAAGAACTTTTTGACTACGCCAGGATATTCAGTTTTCAACAGCTGCCCGGAGGTCCGCATATAGCCTTGATAACAAATGCAGGCGGGCCTGGCATTATCGCTGCGGACGCGGTAGAGCGGTCGAAATTGAAAATGGCGTCGTTTTCCAAAAATACGATTGATACCCTGCGCTCTTTTTTGCCGGCTATGGCAAATGTATACAACCCTGTTGACGTGCTGGGAGACGCCAAGGCAGACCGTTATAAATTCGTTATCGAAAAGGTCGTGGAAGATCCCAATGTGGATGCGGTTCTTATCATCTTGACTCCCCAGGCAATGACGGAGATAGAAAAAACTGCAGAGGTAATCACTGAGATTTCAAATCGCACGGACAAGCCTATCGTAACCTCCTTCATGGGTGGTAAAAGGATTGAAAACAGCTTAAAGATTATGTGCCAAAGAAAGGTACCGAATTATTCCTTTCCTGAACGCGCAGTGTCTGCCATTGAGGCAATGTATAAATATACGTTGTGGCAAAAACGACCGGCACCCAAAGCAAAAACATTTGACGTTCAGAAAGAAAACGTGGCTTCTTTCCTTGAGAAGATGAAACAAACAGGCCGTCAACACCTTAACGAGGAAGAAGCCAGACAGGTTATCTCCGCCTATGGTTTCAGGATTCCCAAAAGCATTCTTGCTGCTTCAGAGCCAGAGGCGGTGAAGGCAGCGGAGGAGATTGGATACCCTGTTGTCATAAAAATTTCTTCGCCGGACATCCTCCACAAATCAGACTTTGGTGGAGTTAGAGTCGGGATAAAAAATGAGACAGAGGTACGAAATTGTTTTTGTGATATAACACAAAAGGCCCGCCGTCTTATGCCCGACGCAGAAATTAAAGGGGTTTTAGTGCAACAAATGATTACCGGGGGTAAGGAAGTTATCCTGGGAATGTCGCGGGATCCACAGTTTGGCCCATTGTTGATGTTCGGTCTCGGTGGAATCTATATTGAAATACTAAAAGATGTCTCGTTCCGAATAGCTCCAATCGGATTGAATGAAGCCGAAGAGATGATTCAGGAAATTCGTTCCTTTCCACTTTTAAAAGGCACGCGGGGTGAAAGACCCGTGGACATAAATACCGTTGTTGATAATATTTTAAGGCTTTCCCAACTCGTGACGGATTTTCCGGAGATTATCGAAATGGATATAAACCCGCTGATCGTATTTCCCGAAGGGGGTGGTACGATGGCATTGGACGCACGCATAACTATCTCCTAGGGCAGCGTAGCCGCATCCGAAGTAATGCAGTTAAGGCAAGTGTCGTGTGGCAGGTGACGGGTGATGTTTTTTCTCGTCACTCGCATTCGTCACACGTCACTATATTATAAAAACCAGTTTAAGAGGGAATTATCATGATACCCATATTTATTGCCTCTGTTTCGCCTTTTTCCGGGAAGAACCTTATTTGTCTCGGTTTGGGATTAAAATTCAAGAAAGACGGATATAAGGTCGGATACTTTAAACCCGTTGGTTTCTCACCCGTTGTTGTCGAGAACGTACTTACCGATGCGGATGCCGTCTTTCTTTCTAAGACATTAGAGGTAAACGAACCGCTTCAATCCATTTGCCCCGTGGTGTTAACCGACGACCTCTTAAGGCTCTTGACGAGCGGCGAAGACTTACATATTCGAGAAAAAACGATGACTGCCTTTCATCAAGCTGCTCAGGAAAAAGATATCATGATTGCCAGGGGCTTGGGAAGACTCTCTGGCGGCACAAGTCTGCAATTCTCGGAATTGGATTTCATCAAAGAATCCCATGCGAAGGTAATCTTTATCGATAAATTCCAATCCTCTATTGATACCCTCGACGGATTCATTTACGCATCCAGGATGCTTGGAAACCAACTGCTTGGCGTGGTGTTTAACGTTGTTCCTTCTTCAAAATTAAGCTACACACGGGAAATACTGATTCCGTTTCTTAAAAAGAATGGCATTGCCACCCTGGGCATTATGCAAAAGGATCCGATCCTCAGCGCAGTACCCATCAGGGAAATCATTACCTCACTTAACGGAAAAGTGCTTTGTTGTGAGGACAGGATGGATGAATTGGTCGAACATTTTATGATAGGCGCTATGAACGTCGAGAGCGCCCTGAGTTATTTCCGCAAGGTCTCAAATAAGGCCGTTATCACCGGCGGCGATAGAAGCGATATCCAACTGGCAGCCCTCGAAACCCCAACAAAATGTCTGATCCTCACCGGAGAACTCTATCCAAACGCATCTATTTTAGGCCGTGCCCAGGAAGCCGGCATACCCATCGTGGTAGTACGAGCGGACACGGCAAATACCCTTGAGGTATGCGAGAACCTTTCGGGATTTGTCAGTTTACACGACAAATCCAAGATACGCCGCGCCGCCGAAGTGGTAGAACGGGAAATTGATTTCAAAACCATTTATCAACAATTGGGATTATCAAAATAAATAAACTGACTTCGTCGCAGTATATTAACCCACAAAACACGCGAAAAAGACGAAAGGAATGTAGCCATTTTCGTGTCTTTCGTGGGCAAATTCAAATTCCTGTGTTAACTGGGAAGAAAAGCATCAAACGCGATATAACTCTTACTGATTGAAGCAGAAAAGCGCATTAAGCGAATTGTTATATATACTACAATAGAAATTTTATAGAAGAATTTTACAAATATCATAAAGTTCTTTTGAGTGATGCAGCACTTTCTGGTAAAATAA
>VGXX01000110.1 GCA_016873155.1 Planctomycetota bacterium
TCCTGAGCAACCGCCGCCAAAGGTTTATGCCTCCGGACAGACAGTCCTGTAGTGCCGACCTTTTTAGATGACCCCTTGATTTTACTGGCTTAGCGGCTTGTCTACCCCTCGAATTGCGAAGGTCGGGTTAACGATGGTTCAAGTGTAAGTTGATACGTTAATGTCGGAATTACAGATGGGAGCGGTTGCAATGTTGATGAAGGTTCTGCTATATGAACCTGCCCACTGGCTGTCTGATGTGTTACGATAAAACTTGTTATAATGAATAAAAGAAAAGCGACAAATGGCATATACTCAAATTAAAAATAAACAATAACAGATGCCAGGAACATATGGTCGTTGAGGTCGAAATGTGTTCCATCTAAGCCAAAATCTTCACCATCCACGTCGTTTGCCCATCGGAATTGGTAGGCGCCATCGAGGCTGAACCGTTTGAATGTAATTCCACTTCCCACGCTGAATCCGTACACATCAGTGGGATCGTCTAACGATGGACGGGGGTCATAGAAAAGCCCGCCGCGTACGGGGATGATTACTTTTTTCCCGAATATCAAATATTCCGTACCGCACCTGATTGCATAGGTATCGTCAATATCCCTGTCTGTGGATGCGCCTCCCAGAGGACGCGATTTATTACCGTCTTCGTCTTCCTGTTTATATTCAGACCAATCCGTCCACGTCACATCCATCGAGAATGATAATGCATCGTTATAGCGGAAGCCAAAACCGGCGCCGAAAGACATGGGGTAGTCTACCTCAAAATTTTTCCTCTCACGCCCCGAAGATTGTCCAAAGGTAGAAATGGATGTAAAATCGGTAATGCGGTCTACCTCAGCCGTGTATGGCGTATCGTAAACAGCGCCAAAGGTGAGGAGCTTGTCCTCTTTCTCCCATACGTCCCAGAGTATGCCGGTTGTTACGTTAATTGCCTGAAAATTCTTGAACGTCGTGTCTGAATTGTATGCGGTAGTAATATTTGTGCCAGCAAGGGTGCCTGCTCCGGTTGACTTGGTCGTTTGTTTCCATGCGTAGTTTCCAAAAAATTCGTCCGTGAAAATATTCACGGCTACGCCTACGGATAATTTTGGTACCACCAGCATGGAAATCGCAGGCGTCAGTGCGCCAACGCCTCCCTTTGATTCAAAATCGATGTTTTGCCTGTAATTGAGTGCAGGGGGTGTCCGGTCTATGCTTACCTGTTTGAAATCCAGATTCATGTGGAAGTCGTATATTTGCTGATAATTCAGGGCAGCTACGAAATTTTTCCTAAATACCCTGAATGGATATGCAACGCTGGCATAATTCAGGTCACCGCGAGACACCGCTTCATCACCGAGCGACCAGCCGGTGCTGCCGGGATTGAAATCCTGCTGTGTTGACAGGAAAGAACCCACTACGGAGAGTTCCGGCCTTTCCAATTGTATCAATGCCCCGGGGTTCCACGATGCAGCCGTTGCATCATCTGCAACGGCGATAAAGGCGCTCCCCTGACCTATTGCCCTAGCGCCAGAACCTACAGGAAGCGGGGTTGCATTGATGTTGGGAGGGGTGAGTGAAAACTGGGCAAAGGAAGTATGTGCCAGAGGTAATATAATGAAAAGAAACATCGGTATAAAAAGAATGCGTTTGTGTTTCATATCAACACCTAAAATAGAAAATAATGATGGGTTCGCTTCCGCTTAACCCATCCTACATAACTTATATGTCATTCCCGCATGCTTTTAACGGGAATCCAGTCTTTTGCAAGATCATTCCAATCAGGATTGTTCCTCTCAATGAGCGCCAACTTCCATTTGCGGTTCCCTTTTTGCTGGTTCAATCGTCCTCGATTGAACCAAAATGTTTCGATTCAGACTACAAGCCCTGAACCAGCACAGATTTTTATAATATTAAATCTGTGTCATCTGAGTAATCTGTGGTTTATTTTTTATTTCGTTATCACAAGGTCTTTCTTTTCTACCTTTTCAGCGCCTTTTGAGCTTATGACCTTTGCAAAGGCGGTCTCGGGCTGCACCTGCACTACCCTGGCAACCGTATCGAGCGGCTCTTTTAATACAAATTCCCCTTCCCTGATTTCACGGAACAATAATAACTTCATACCAACGCCGACGCCGCTTTTAGCGCCGGTATTAACGTGGAATCCGTTACCGGAGACGTGAATAACGTTCCCTTCAATCATGGGAAACTGTCGTTTCATCTTTAATGACAATCCATGCATAAGCCATTCGAGGTTTTTCATACTCTTATCTTCATCGTATACATCGGCATTCGCAAGCACCCGCGTTGTTTCCGTGTCCACCAGTCGTAATGTAACGTTAATACCTTTGGCGTCTTCTTCCACGGCGCCAAATAACATGCCCTCGGCAGCACGAATCTTGCCAATCTTGATGGCGGCATCCGGTGATGTGAGTTCGGTGTTGCTGATCTTTTGCTCATGGAGAATTTCTTCGAGCTTTGTTCGATCCCTTTCAACGAAGTTAAATCTCTTCGGCTCTTCATCGAATGCCTTGAGCAGCATAGAATAAACCGTTTCAGAGGGCACACCTTTTTCTGTAAAAATCCTTAAAGGCAAAAGAGCGACAGTGTATCGGGCGTCTGTCTCTAGAAGCTCAAAGGTCTTTTTTGTAATTTTTACAGGCGGAAGCTGGGTTTCATTGCCTTGCGCATCGACGGCTTTCACGGTAATGGTGTTTTCCCCTTCGTTCAGCGTTAGATAATGATTGAAGAAGACATGCTTCCCCTGTCGAATTTCTAATGGACTTTGATTCACGAAGAGTTTTGCAACGCTGTTGTCATCATGTACATTTCCGCTGAAGAAGAGGTTTGCATCGTAAACAACAGCCGATTTTATATCGGTATGTATTGTAGGAGGAACGGTATCCTTTGCCGTGCTTTGTGGAAGGGTTTGTTCTTGCTTTTCCTCTTCCCCATTGTTTTCGTCAGGCTCAGGAGAGTCCTGGGGAGACGATTGCGATACATCAATATCCTGAGAAGCCAATAATGACTTGATGCTGGATTTATCAAATTTGCTTGCAGCAATTAAGATGGGTTTATTTGTTGAATGAAAGACGTATTTAACGTTGTTCTGCGCGCCTTCCGGCCATAATGAGGCTTTTGTGTCTACCTGTTGCATGCCTCTTGTTTCATTTCCTGCTATATCGATGACCTTAAATGAAATTTTATTACCGTCTGTCAAAGCAATATCCTCATCAAAATGATCCTCTTTGTATGAATGAATACGCACTTCGGTGTCATTAATATAAAATTCCTTTAAACCGTAATCATCCACAACCGTCCCTTTTACTGAGGCTATTTGTTTACCGTCCTTTTGGTGTATCCGGACATCATCCAGATATAAAATTGGAGGATGTATGTCCCGTATCACCGTGAGATTTTTCTTTGTGCTTTTTCCCGTAAGGTCTGATGCTTCCAAACTAATCACATTTTCGCCGGGCTGGAGGGGCACGTCTTCGCTAAAGTTGATGTTCTTTTCAGCAAGCTCGATAAATAACTTTTTTCCCTGAATAAGGATATTGTTACAATTCGCACAGCAGTCGTCAGAGACGACCCCTTTCAGGTTTATTATGGGTGTATTTACAAATTCACCGTCTGCGTGCGAGTATATTTTAATCTCCGGCGGTTCCTGGTCGCTCTTCGTAATCTTCAGGATTGCCTCATTGGATTTGTTCAGATAAAATTTGGCCCTGGCAGAATCTGCGGTGGAAAGTGATGTTTCCAGTTCCTTTTTGGCCTCTTCATACTTTCCCTGATTATAGTAAACAATCCCCAGTTCACGGTGTGCAAAATATTCCCAGAAATGGAGGCCGTAACTCCTGGCAGAACGTTCGTCCTTGCTTCTGAGGCTGATGGATTTTTTGAAATCTTGTATGGCTTCGTCGTAGTACCCGCCATCGGCATACCAGCGGCCTCGTACGTAATGGTTCCACCACTTGCCACGGTAAAGATTGAAGTCTCTGGTTATTTCTTCTTTCGAACAACCGGGTTTAAAATAGTCCCGCCAGTTATCCGTACCGATATTGGATACCGTGGCGCAACTGACAAACATTGGTAACAATAAAAACAGTAAGGCAATCAATTTGAATTTTTTAATAATCATGGTATTTATCTGAAAGTACGTGTTCTCCGCGCTAGGACCTCCGTGGTAAACTATTACTATTTTTACAATTTCCGTTTTGCAGCGATCTTTTCCCTGATTTTTGCAGCGACATCACTTGCTACAATCTTTAGATTATCATCGCTCTTAAAGGCATATTCAAGTGTGTCAACAAGGGTTGTGGCGGTATCCACGATTTCCATCCTTAAAACAAATTGATCCGGTGTATCGCCAGGAGAAACCCCGCCAAAACAGAAAAACGCCGCCCCCTGTATTTTCCCTAATCCGATTCTAAACATCTCATCGGCAAGGATTGAACCGCCGAGCCTTTGTTCCCTTAAAATTTCCTCCTGAAATTCCAAATCCCTCTCGACAACACTCAAACCCTTTTGACTGACCAGCGCATCAATAATCCTTTGCCGAAACCTTTCCATATCACGCCTGTTTGACAATACGCCCATTTTTAAGGTAAATTCTTTGAGAGATATAGGCACGACTTGCGGAACTTCTACAGGCTCGTGCATCTTTTCTTTTTCCTTTTTGGCTACCTTGGGTTTTTCTTCCTTAGTTTGTTCCTTTACCACTGCCTCTAATTCTTTGATGAGCGCATCAATGTTTTCTTTTGTTTTTTGTTTATCTCCTTTATCACGTGCAGACTCGGCGTATTCCAGTTGAGTTCCGCCGGAAGGAAAAGGTTCTGTCTTTGCGGCTTCCCTTTTTTCACCGTCTGTCAATTCGTAGTAAAAGTCTGTCGTTTCCTCCGGATTGACAAATATGGTATCTGTTACATCAGCGTAGCCTTTCTTTTTTATAGTTATGGGATAAGTGCCGCTCACCAGTCTGATGCTTAATGGACTTGTACCGACTTCCTTCCCATTTACCAGTACACTTGCCCCTTCCTGGCTTGTGCCGATTTGGACGGTTCCAAAACGAGGCGCAGTGGTTGTTTGTCCTTTTTCCTCCGGAGAAATTTCTATACCCGGAAAACCCAGCGGAAGGTTATTGTCGAAATTTCCTGCGGTATCAGGATGCTGTGCGTTCTGAGTTGCGCGCTTAACATTTTCTTCGAGAAAATCGAATGACTCTGCGAGGGTTACGATGCCGTTTTTGTTTCCTTCCACATCCGCTTTTCCTTTCATTCCTTCCAGCAAATAGTAAGTAAATGCCCCGTGCCCGCCACCCCACAGGCTGGATTCCATAGACAATTCGCCTGCCCGGCTTGCGCTTACTATTCCCCACCCTTCCCTGGTTGACTTTAGCTCAGCGAGGGCGATGTTGACGGTGTTAGAAAATCCTCTTGTGCCCACACCTCCTTCCGTCAGTCCGGCGCTATGACACGCATCGGCAAAGAAGATCAGCCTCTTTGCAGAGATGTATCGCTTCATATCAGTATTGACATTTTCCATGTGATAGGCCGTTGCGGACAGACTGTCGAGTTCGGAATCGTGCATCAGCAAATAAATATTGTTGGGGCGGTCTGGCTCAGGCTCGCCGTGACATGCCATAAAGATAACGACAAAATCAGTATCGATTGCTTTTTTAAGAAAATTGGTAACGGCCAGCTTTACATTTTTCAGGGTTGCCTGCTCATTTTTTAAGAGTAAGACATTTTCTTTATTAAAATTGCCGCCGATGGGGCTGGTAATAAAGTCATAAAAAGCCTGAGCATCTGCATCGGCATATTTCAGGTCGGGTATTTTGGGGTCTTTATAATCGGATATGCCCACTACAACGGCATAACGCTGGATATGTTGGTCTTCAAAATATTGTTTGGGTGACAATATGCCACGGATAAACTGACCTCCGGCGTGGGCGAGATCTCTATCCTGGAGTTTTAAACCTTCTTTCGGTTTATCCATGATAATCTTTTTTTCCTGCGATTCCTGGACAGATGTGATGCTTCCTTCCCTTATTATGCTCTTATCAATTCCGATTTCTATGAGCGCTTTGGATTTATATTCTTCTTTTTTCCCCCCTTTAAAATAGACAATCGTGGCGCTTGCCTGATCCTCGATTTCGAGGATGTCGCCTTTTTTCAGTTCCATGGCCTTTTTTGCCGCTTCCTTTTTATCCCCACGAAGAAGCCATACTTTCCCGGTAACGGCCTTTATCATGCCCGTTTCAGGCGATTCTGTATCCTGAGAAAAGGCAAAAGAAACAAGATTAAATAGAAATAAAAAAGATACAAGGCTGATTAAATGTTTTGTGTTCAATAAGGGCTTGTTCATAATATATATCCTCGAGAAATTGAGAGATATTGTCAAATTTCTATTCGATACAGCTTAATGGGCTGCGTTTTACCACGCAGGGTAATCTCTTTTTCAGGCGTAATATTATCCGGATTTTTTAACCGGGAAAAGGTTTCTTCTGTTATCAGGATATTTGCTTTAAATTCCTTCGTGAGACCTTCTACGCGGGATGCTGTGTTTACCGTGTCTCCGATTATCGTATATTCCATTTTGAGTGTTGAACCAATGTTTCCCACAACAGCTTCTCCCGAATGGATTCCTATGCCAATACGCAGGGGTATGTCGAGCATGAGTTCTTTATTGAGTATATCGAGCATGGATATCATCTCTTTTGCAGAATTTACTGCCAGCGCTGCGTGTTCCTCCCGCGCTATGGGGGCGCCAAAAAAGGCGAGGATTCCATCCCCGATATATTTATCGAGTGTGCCTTTATTTTTTAATATGATGTCGGCCATCATGGCAAAATAGGAGTTTAATATTGACACAACTTGTCGTGGGTCTCGTTTTTCTGAAAGTGCAGTAAATCCGCGAATATCGGCAAAAAGCACCGTTACCTGGACGCGATTGCCTCCTAAAGGTATTTCGCCTGGATATTTTAATAATTCCTCAACTACCTCTTCGCTGACATAATGCTTGAATATTCTCTTGATCCTTCTTTTTTCTTTATCTTCAATGGTGTACCGGTAGGTAAATACCGCCGTGTAAGTAAGCGGAATAGCGTCTAATGGACAAATCATGTCCAGATGAATATTATATTTGCCGAAGAGAAAGATACAGAAGTTAGCGTAGCCCGCTGCGACAGCAAATGCAACAATTCCACCAGGGATAGGCGACAGCTTGAAAGAGGTAAAACTGGTCAAAAGACCCAGAAATAAAATTACCAAAATGGTCTGCCAGAGTTTGAGCGAGGTTATAAAGCTTCTTTCCAATATTGTATTGATTACATTTGCGACTATTTCAATGCCCAGTGTCTGCCGTGTTCCTGTGTAATATTGTGAACGGTAAAAGGGTGTGGGTTTGAAGTCCTGGCTGTAAATGTTCCCGGGGCCTATTAAGACAATTTTGTCTTTGAAATTTCTTTTGAAAAAGTCGGTCTGTCCCTGACGTGCCAATTGCCAAACCTTATAGAACGATATGATAGGGAATGTGCCGCTGGGGCCTGCAAAGTTAATGAGCATTTCGTTATAAGGATTGACAGGGATTGCGTAGTCACCCACGAAAATAAGGTCTCCTTTTTTCTCAATGTGACTGTTGAAATACTTTGCGACAACTTTTAATCCAATGTATGCATAGATATTGCTTTCCGCATCGTTCAGCAGCAATGTCTGCCTCCGAACGCAGCCGTCATTGTCAATGGTCAGGTTTGAAAATCCAATATTGTCAGGGTCTGCTGCATAGAGGTAGCGAGGCAGAGGATTTGAAGCCTTGAGACCACCTATCGTATTATCCCATCGTAGTAAATTAATCATAATTACATTCTCCGCCTCCATTAAGGCTTCTGCCATAATACCATCAAGGTCTTCTCCTTCGACCTTTTTTTTTAATGCTATGGTCTGGAGAAAGTCAAGACCCATAGCCCTTGCCCCTCCGCCAGCCACGGCTTTAATAATATCGGCAAAGTAAGGACTCCAGAATATAAATGGATCCTTTATTTTATCCAGCGCCTCCTCATCTGTCCCGATGATTACTATCTTATCATTTGTGGGGATTGTACCCCGACACAAAAACCTGAAATCAAGACACTTAAGCTCAATGCCCCTGAGCAAACCTGTACTCAGAAGTAAAATCATTATTCCACCACATACAAGACCGATAAGGACTATGGCTATACAACGCCTGAAAAACACCGTCTTGCCAGGGTGGAATGATATCATTTGTAAACGTTATTTTTTCTTACTTAACTTGATATTTAATTTTTTCTCTTTTTCCGCTTCGAGTTTGATATTCTTTTTGTAACTCTTGTAACCGCTCTTTTTTGCCGTTAGCGTGTATTTTCCTGGTTCCAGATCGGTAATCGAGTAGTTGCCATCGCTGTCTGTCGTTGCCGTTTTTGTAACCTTTTTCTTCTTAAGGGTTATGGTTACGCCTTCCATCGGACTACTTTTCTTTTTATCTTTTACCGTACCGGAAATACTCGCTGTTTTTGGGGCAACGGTCAGTCCTATGTTTTGTGTTGTCGTATTGAGTGAATTTACACTCACCGTCTGGCTTCCTGTCATATATCCGGATACATCTGCGGAAAGGGTGTAGGTCCCTGACGATAACTGCAGAAAATAGGCGCCGCTTTTTGTGGTGGTGTAAGAACCCCTTGCCCCTTGCACGGAGATTGTTGCGCCGCTGATTTTGTTATTCGTGGCTGTATCAAAAATATACCCTTTTACAAAGCCAGGATACCCGTTTGCTAACTTTGGTGTAAAACTGCTGTAGGTTTTTGTGATATTTTTATTCTTGCCGGCATTGTGGTTCGATGCTGTTCTGTGGAATATTGTTTCTGTGGATGTGCCGGCGGATGTGTCCATATATGTGATGCCTCCGGTATTTATTGCCGCAACCGTCCAGTAGTAGGTTGTCCCATCAATAAGGCCTGCTGATTTATCTACGGTGACGATACTGTCAGTCAGCCCTTTCTTCTCATGTTTTATTGTTGTAAAGTCGATGGATTCAGATATCTGGAATGTGTAGGTTTCCGCGCCAGATGAATCTTCCCAGTCTAGCATTAAACCAACAGCGGTTTCCTGCCCATTATATGGAGAAATGTAACTGAAAGCATCCGGAGGGTCCACACTCGCTTTATTTCTCAATACATCGGATTCCATAAATGGGGTAATTCCCCCAAAATTATCCCGCGCAAAATAAAATATTTCATACTCTCCTGTCTTTTCAAAATCGTTAAAATCCTTGTTTCCTTTAAAATCGTTCCAGATATACTTTTTCTCTGCAGAATCAAACTCATCATAGCTAAATCTGGGGAGGTTGATGACCTGCTGTTCCGTGGCTTTCTTGTCGTTTTTCAGACTGAAATTGGCTGATACAATTTCTGTCCATGCCTCATCAACCATGGTGGTATCATTTACCTTTGCATAGAGGGTAGGTGCGTCGTCATCTTCCTCCAGGGTAATCACATCTGTGACCGCAGTCAGTTCAAGCGCTGTTGTGGTTGTGCCGAAACCCAGTACCATATTTGCGGCAATTTCGCCGTCTTTACCGCTGAGCGAAGAAAGCACTCCGTACGTTCCAACGCCGTCTCCGTTATCATCAAGCAGCGGGTGTTGCGCTGAGTCGTCAAAATATTGCCCGTTGCCGGCGCTGGCGCCTTTCAGGCCATTTCCATTCTCGTTTTCTGTAAACTCAGCGATCTTATCCGAGGCTTTCTCGTAACACTTCTTCAAATTCAGTCCTCTGTAAGCATATTTAAAGAATTCCCATACGAAATAATCCGCATGCCGTACGGTCTCATCGGGTGGTAAAGGGCATTTATAAGCAACCTCTTCTGTGTCTGAACTGGCGATAATAACGCGCTTAGAGCCTGATTTAGACAGGGCATTGATAAAACTTCCTGAGCGATTTGCGCCCATGACGATTACAATGGGTTCTTCCGATGCAGTTGAATTCAATTGAGACTCTAAGCTATTTAGTGTATCTGCCAGATCGCTGGTCTTTAATGTGTCTGGATACATAAAGAAATTTTCTTTGTCACCGAATCCTACAAAGATTATATACAACGGGGCCGGAGATTCGTTCATACTACTAGCCATTTCAGTAATCGTATTTAGTATTTCGTCTTTGGCAGGTGTTCCATATACACCGTCTTGAGAGTCATCAAAATTGAAATAATAGATATCCTCCTCCGCAAAGCCCCTTTTGAGGAGTTTTTCGTAGATATCATTTGTCGTTAAATTGTGAGAATCTAAAGCTGTTTTTCCTTTGACACGACCTTCTACAAGGATGGCATACCCTGCTACCTCCTTTGCAGCTTCCAGGACTTCGATTTCGATAGTTGCGGAATTTGTGCCTGTAAAACTATTATCTTCTTCAAAACCAACCAATAATTTCCAGGCGCCTATATCAGGCAATTTAACAACCTCAAATTTGTATTGAATTTGATCGTTTGACAAAAACGGTTGTGTTTCAATTACGTCCTCGTACTCTCCATCGGGATCGATACTGATCAGTTTTAAGTTTTCTTCCAGGAATTCGTTTCGCGTTGTTTCGTTATCAGGTGTTAACGTCACAATCCCTGAAATATCCACTGTTTGGTCAACCTGGATTTCCAGGGAAGAAGTATCTATGGTGAGTGCGACTTCTGCCTGATTTACCGCAAATGTCAATGCATTGCTTTCTGCACTATTATGATCACTGTCACCCTCCCAACTGGCCACCACACCCCAGGAGCCTCCATCTGGAGGAAAATAATCAGTTAAGGTAAAAATACCGTTGGAATCCGAGGTGGCTGTCTCTGTTTCTGTTTCGCCTTCGTCATTTGTGAATGTCAGGGTTACCTGCGCTTGATGGGCAGGAGAAATTCGCCCAAGTATTGTTATAGACTCACCAAAGGTTATCTCCGAATCTGATATGTTTAATTCTATAACAGATGCCTTACGTGTAACAGAAATGTAATTTTCCTTTATTTCGGTATCAGACCCGCCTAACCCGGTTATCGTAAGGCTAACGGTAAAATTTCCACTGCTGGTATAGGTATGTGTGGGATTCTGTGCAGAGCTGGTGGAGCCGTCTCCGAAGTCCCACAGCCATGAAGAAATATTGCCCACAGA
>VGXX01000111.1 GCA_016873155.1 Planctomycetota bacterium
CAAATCCTTTGCTCCTGTTGTTGGTTGATCAAAAGTTCACAAGTGCAATTAATAGCAGGAGTAAAGGAACAAGTCAAGCACAAAATAAGTTGCAAAGCATTGATTTGTAGTAAGTTAGGTCGAACTCGACTTATGACTTAAAAATATTTTTTAACAAACGTTTTTTAACAAAGTAATGATTGGAGCAAGTAATGAATAAACAGAAATTTAAATATGTATGTCTATCCTTCCTGATTACACTAACCTTATTTATGTTTTCAACAAGTTCTCACGCAGTTGACAGCATCAAAAAGATAACCGCTTCTGAGTTAAAAGCGGTGTTAGAAAATAATAAAGGCAAGGTGGTGATTCTTGACCTGTGGGCAACGTGGTGTCCCCCATGCAGGAAAGAAATACCCGGCTTCATCAATCTTTACAACAAATACCGGGGGAAGGGCGTAGAAATTTTAGGAATAGCCTTTGATGAAAACGGAGTTGAAGTAGTTCCCCCCTTCATCAAAAAAATGGGAATCAATTATCCCGTTTATCTTGATGGTGGAGATATTGCCCAGCTATATGACTTACAGGCATACCCCACAACCATCATTTACGCGAAAAACGGTAAAGAAGCTAATAAGCACATCGGCTTCGTGTCGGAAAAAGAATTTGACGACGAGATTGGCGAATTGTTAAAAAAGTAATTGCCTATATCTGATGCGGTCATTGTTTAGCAAGATCATTGAGGATATCGATGCCGCGCCTGATGGTCTCCTCGGTGGCGGCGTACGAAATGCGGAAGTGGGTGTGGCGTTCTGAGAAGACACCGCCTGGAATGATGAGCAAATTCTTCTGGATGGCCGCGGTGACAAACTCCTCGTCACTACCCCACGGTACTTGTGGAAAGAGGTAAAACGCACCACCGGGTTTTATAATCTGATATTTGTCTTTTAACCCCTCATACATCATGTCCCTTTTCTTTTTATAGCCTGCAATATGTTTGCTCAAATCCGTCCCCAATGACCTGGATACGGCATACTGTGCAAAAGATGGCGCACAGACAAATGTATACTGCTGTAGCTTGATCATCTCGCTGACGATACTGGTTGGCCCAGCCGCATAGCCCATCCTCCAGCCCGTCATAGCGAATGACTTTGAAAACCCGTCCAGAATCAGTGTCTTTTCGTAGTACCTGCCGATACTGTCAAAATGATGTTCATAATCGTAGTCGTGATATATTTCATCTGAAACGATAAGCAGGTTGTGTTTCCTCGCCAATTCAGCAATTTCTTTCAACTCCTGGGTAGTACACATTGCCCCTGTTGGATTGGCAGGGCTGTTGATAACCAGTATCTTGGTTTTTTTTGTAATGTGAGGCTGGATATGCGAAGCCGTAAGTTTAAAATCGGGGTAGGTATTCACAAATACTGGTTTACCGCCGCAGAAATTGGTCAAATGTTTATAGCTGACGAAAGCGGGGTCGGGAATAAGAACCTCGTCTTCAGGATTGACCAATACCATAAAAGCCAAAGTCAAAGCGCCGGAGACTCCCGATGTAATCACGATGCTTTCGGCATTTACGCCGCGCTCCTTCTGAAGCCGCTTGAGTAATGCATCGCGGAGTTCCGGTATCCCCTGCGTTACGGTATATTTATTCGCACCGTCATTGATAGCCTTGATGGCCTCTGTTTTGATCTCCCCAGGAACATCAAAATCCGGCTGACCTATGCTCAGGTTCACCGGATTTTGCATTTTTTGCGCAAGGTCAAAGACCTTTCTGATCCCAGAGGAGTCCAGCTTAGACATCCTGTGGGCAATCATTACTTCTTCGCCTTTTCCTTCCCTGCGGCAGGCGCTGCAGCTGCGGCTGGTGTTGCCGCTGCTGCGGCTGGCGCTGCTTCTGCTGCTGCTTCAGCTTTCGCTACCTTCTTCTCCGACTTTCCTTTTCGTTTTATCTTAACTGATTTTACTTTGGGAATGCCAAAAACAGACATTGTTGGCTCCCATTTGCCTTCCTCCTTCAACATCTTGATGCGCTCGATCCTCGTAAACACGTTTCTGGGTCTCACCAATTTACCCTTCATTTTCAAACTCTTGTCAATACTCATTTCTCCTCCTAAATTCTATCTCATACGTATGGGATAACAACTATCAAATTGTTTCTTGTTCTCATATTTAAACCCGGCTAACTTCTTCTGCGTATCGATTAAATCTGTGCTATCATTTGTTTCAAATTCACCCACGCAGATATAAAGTTCCTTCCCAACATTTACAATAAAGGAATCATAGCCTAATGAATTCTGCAATGTTTTTGCCAACTCTTTTGCCTTCTCAAGATTTTCCTTAGTATTCTTGTAAGAAACCACGCGTAATGTCCACTTGTCTCTGATAATCGGCTTCTGTTGCTCAGTTTGCTTCTCCTTCGTAATGATCAATGGTTGTTCGCTTTTGCTTGCAGCCTTTTGAGGCGCTAGAAGCGGCTCCTCGGTCTTTTGCCCAAAGGTAGACTTTTTCGGGTCCTGCGGCTCTATCGTCTCCAGCCATTCTTCTGTCTGACTCAATGAACCCTTGTTAAAGCCGACTTTATATCCAACAAAGAAACAGGCGATAGACAGAAATGTTGCCGCAATTGCGCCAATAATCAACGTCTCCTGACGTAACGTTACCTCATCTTTACGCGGAGTCCGTTCCTGTTTAGCAGGCGGAGCAGAAACGGGTTGAGACGTTACCGGGGTTTCTGCTTTCCCCTTAAACACTGGTTCTTCCGTCCGTGTTGTATTCTTTATCCAGCCCAAAGGGTCTACGCTTTGACCGCCTGGACCGGTGACGGGTTTGCTTTCCGGCACGGATGCGCCTGGAGTCTGCGGGCGGACATCCTGGGTTTTAATCTCCTTTTTTTCAACATCCTCCGCCTTCTCAGTCTGTTTGAATATTTCGAAAAACTCCCTCGAATCACTTCCTTTTGTCATAACTTTTTCACTCCATTTTTAGGATGTTTTTATTAAATTCATAAGAATTTTCAATACTGGGAGTTGTGCCAAGCATCCTTTTTGGTTGAGTTTATAATAAATGCAGCATAAAGTCAAGTGATTAATATCCTTAAAGCAGAATACGTTGACACTCGCACAAATTGTGATATACTAAGTCCATTTTCAGTCTCTCGGTTATAGTTTTTATAAAAAATCAGCTTCAAACATACCGAAATATGTCGTCAACCATCAAAGAAAAGATCCAAAAACTTCGCGATACCATTCGATACCATGACCGAAAGTATTATGTAGAAAATAATCCGGAAATTACCGACTATGAATATGACCAGCTTATAAAAGAACTACACCATCTTGAAGAATTACACCCGGAGTTTGTCACACCCGACTCCCCTACCCGGCGAGTTGGCGGCGAACCCCTTGCTCAATTCCCAACCATAGAACACAAGATACCCATGCTGAGCATTGACAATACTTACTCTGACGAAGAGTTGAGAGAATTTGACCGGCGTATAAAACGCATGGCGGAAATCGAAACTCATCAGGATATTGAGTACGTTGTTGAGTTGAAGATCGATGGTGTAGCAATTACCCTCTGGTATGAAAACGGTCTCTTTGCACGAGGGGCTACACGGGGTGATGGTTTCAAGGGAGACGACGTATCCGCAAATCTTAAAACAATACGGCAGATTCCGCTCAAACTGGAACCTTCAGATAAAAAACATAAAATCCCGTCCGTCATTGAAATCAGGGGCGAAATCTACCTGCCGAATAAGGAATTTCAGAGGCTGAACGAAGAAAGGGAAGAAGAAGGCGAACCTCAATTTGCCAATCCCAGGAACGCTGCCGCAGGTTCGCTGAAACTACTCGACCCGCGCATTACAGCGCAAAGGCGACTGCGCCTCTTTACGTATGCAATTGGATATTCCGAAGGGCTTGAACTGAAGACACATATTCAGTGTTTGGAATTCATCCGTGGATTTGGCCTCCCCGTAAATCCTTATACTCAATTATGCAAAAATATCGAAGAGGTTATTCACTACTGTAATGAGTGGGACAAACGACGGAGAGAACTGGATTACATGGTTGATGGAATGGTCATAAAGGTCAATTCTCTCGACCTCCATGACCAATTAGGCGCTACGAGCAAAGCGCCTCGCTGGGTAATCTCCTTTAAATTTCAGCCGGAACAGGCTGTTACAAAAATAGAAGAGATTGTCGTGCAGGTGGGAAAAACAGGCACGCTCACGCCCGTAGCCAACCTTACCCCTGTCCTTCTGGCAGGAACCACCGTCAGTCGCGCCACCTTACACAATTTCGACGAAATTCGGCGAAAAGACATACGGGAAGGAGACTACGTCATATTGCAAAAGGCAGGCGAGATTATTCCTCAGGTAGTAGCCGTGTTAAAAGAAAAACGGAAAGGAACTGAAATACCTCTTACAGAGCCTTCCACCTGCCCGGAATGCAAAGAAAAGGTTGTCAGAGACGACACGGAGGTGTACCTGCGCTGCCACAATCCATTCTGTCAGGCACAGGTGAAAAGACGCATTCAATATTTTGCAGGCCGGGACGCAATGGATATAGAGGGACTGGGCCCGGCGCTCGTTGAACAATTGGTTGACAAAGGTTTTGTAAAAGATTATGCTGATATTTATTATCTCAGGTACGAAGACCTGATAACCTTAGAGCGCATGGGTGAAAAGTCTTCGCATAACCTGATACATGCAATCGAGGCAAGCAAACATCGGGATCTTGATCGACTGATCTGCGCCCTGGGCATACTGAATGTTGGCTCACATACCGCAGAGGTACTGGCCGAGCGCTTTGATAACCTGGATAAACTGGCAAATGCAACACAAGGAGAACTGGAAGGAATTTACGAAATCGGGCCTGTCGTTGCAAAAAGCATTTTAAGTTTTTTTCAAAACAAACATACACAAGAAATCATTAAAAAACTGAAAGCTGGTGGAGTTAATACCAGAAAGCTTGCAACTCAAAAATCAGGAACGAACCCAAAAATCTCTGGAAAATCTTTTGTTGTTACCGGCACATTGCAAAAATACTCCCGCAAGGAAGCCGAGACACTCATCAAGAGTCTGGGAGGACGTGTCCTGTCCGGTGTGAGTAAAAAGACAGATTACCTTGTCGTGGGTGAAGACCCTGGTTCCAAGCTGGACAAGGCCAGAGAATTGAACGTTCATATTCTTGATGAAATGGCCTTTGAAAAATTGATACAAATTCCTTAATGTAGGGTGAATTAAGCGTAAGCGAATCCACCGGATTTAGATATTGATGGGTTTGCATTAAGCTGGTTCAAACTTGCAGATTGAACCAGCTAAAGGCACGAACCCGCAGAAAAGAGTTATTTTGATTGTATAAAAATTTCAATTTATTTATGCGGTTTATAGAGCGAAGAGACTCTTCGCTCTACATTGAAAAATCGCCGCTGCCTAATTTATGAAAAAGAAAAAATGTATTCTGTGTAACACTGCGATTGGGAAAAGATTTTGCAAAGAACGCAACAACGAAATACTCTGTTCCAAATGCTGTGCATCAACTCGCAATCAAACCTGCGAAGGATGTTCCCACTATAATTACGCCGAGAAATATCAGGCAGCAAAGTTTTACAACTCTGGGTCAAATGAATTTATTATTGAAATCAACGAGAAAATTGAAAAGGCGGTTGAGGAAGCGCTGAAGTTGGTAAATGAAGGCATGATTGAAGATGCACATAACGCCCTTCAAAAGTTATTAAAGAATTACCCCAATTACCATTCGGTACAATACGGCATGGGTATTGTACATGCGTTTAAGAACATGTATGATGAAGCAATACTATTTTTCAATAAAGCTATTGAAATATTTCCCTACTTTACTGAAGCGTATTATAATAAGGCAGTTACCTTCCGGAAAAAATGCGACGTGGCAAATTACATAAAAACATTAAAAAAGCTTGTTGCCATAGGCGATGAATATGACGATTTGGTAGTAACAGCGCGGGATATTCTTAATGATATGGAAAAGTATATAATGAAAAATGATGGAGTTAATCTCGATACGTACCTTGATTGTGAAAGAAAGTTTAAGCAGGCTGCTTCTTGTATGAAAAATCGACAGTGGGAAAAGGCCCTTTCAGGTTTTAAAGAATGTGCTGCAATAATTGGAAACCATCCTCAAAGCTGGGGCAATATGGGATTGTGTTATGCATTTATGGGTGAAAAGCAATTCGCATTAGCCGCACTTAACAAAGCGATTGGAATAGACCCCTATTATGAATTAGCAATAGTTAATCGGGTAATAGTTGAGAAGTTAAAAGACGGTGAAAAGCTGAGTGCAAATAAATATGAGAGTGTCGAGTACTACAAAGATTTTTCAATGAAAAGCAAATCATACATTCAAAAAGTATTAGAAGAGACTAAATCTATCACCTAAATTCTGCAAACGATTTTTGCTCAGCGAAAGTCGTTTGCAGAATCTAGGTGAAATAATAGAATTACAAACTAATTTTATTTTGGAAAGAGGCTGATAAATGAAATACCCAGTAGTGGTGCATAAAAGTGAATATGGTTATGATGTGCATTGTCCAATCTTATCTGGCTGCCACAGCCAGGGAGATACTTTAGAAGAGGCTCTGGAAAACATTAAAGATGCGATTCATACATATTTAACAATGATAGCCGAGGAAAATAAAGGCGCTATTTATGAGGTAGAGGTAAATGCCTGATGTTATTTACTGATATTTCTTCAGAACGTGCAGTAAATGCCTTTTCTAAAGCCAGTTTCAGGATTATTAAGCAGGGGAAACATATTGGTATGTCAGATGGTAAACGCAGAATAACTATACCGCGCCATAAAAGGATCAACCCATATACATTGAAATCAATAATAAAAGATGCTGGTTTGTCTTACGAAGAATTCAAGGAGTTAATCTAAATAACAAAAGATTTTGTGATTGCATGTTAAATAAAAACAAAATGGATTTTCTCCGGCGGGTTCAGGTTTGCAACCTGATCCCGCAATAGGGGGTTGTAAAATAATACAGGGAAAAACAACCCCCCTCAATCCCCCTTTATTAAGGGGGACTTAAAAGGAACAACTTGAGGAATAATCTGCATGGAAAAATTGATAAAGAACACCTTGAAATCTGCAAAAGCAGACTATGTGGAAATAAGAGTCCATGAAGGCGTCAGCACAGGGATTACTTACGTAGGAAAAGAACTTGAGAATATCGGCGAAAATACCTCCTTTGGAGGGTGTGTGAGGGCGTTGGTTAAAGGCGGTTGGGGGTTTGTTGCCTTTAACGATATAGAGAATCTCCCAAGATACGTGGACATGGCCTGCGAGCAGGCGCGGTTCGTTGGCACGAAAGAAAGCCAGCTCGCACCAGTACCGGCGATAAACGATCACGTAAAAACAAAGGTAGACATAGACCCTGCGGACATATCGTTAACTGACAAACAGGCTATTTGTAATAAATACAACAACACGATCCTCTCCTCAAAGCAAATACAAACCTCAAATGTGCGGTATGTAGATTCTCATGGAACATTATATTTCGCCAATACGGACAGAAGTTTTATTGTGCAGGAAACTATTTTTTGCGGCATTTCACTTCTGGCAATGGCTCGAGACGGCATGAACGTACAACAGGCCTACCATTCTGTGGGCGACCTGAGAGGCTTTAACAATGTCCAAAATCAGGAGCAAAAATGCGAGGAAGTAACCAAACGCGCCGTCGATCTGCTCACGGCAAAACCCGTAACAGGGGGCAAATATACCGTCATTATCGACCCCAAGCTCTGTGGCGTATTCGTCCACGAGGCATTCGGACATCTCAGTGAGGCCGATTTTATTTATGAAAATGCAAAGATGCGGGAAATTATGGTTATTGGCAAACGCTTCGGGATTGACGAACTCTCCATTGTGGACGACGGCTCTCTGGTTGGTGAAGCGGGATACAATAAATACGACAGCGAAGGCACTCCAACGCAAAAGACCTATCTTATTAAAAATGGCACTTTGACCAATCGCCTCCATTCCAGAGAAACTGCCGCCAAAATGAATGAAAAACCCACAGGCAACGCACGCGCCATAAGCTATGCCCATGCGCCCATTGTGCGCATGACCAATACCTATATGGAATCCCGCAATTACACCTTTGAAAAAATGCTCTCCGAAGTTGATAACGGAGTCTATGCCATCGGCGCTCTCGGTGGACAGACGAATATGGAAATGTTTACCTTCAGCGCCGAAGAAGCTTATATGATACGAAATGGAAAAATACAGGAAAAAGTCCGCGATGTTGTTCTCACGGGAAATGTGTTTGAAACCCTTATGAATATCGATGCTATTGGAAACGACCTCAAAATACACGGGGGTCTGGGCGGGTGTGGTAAAGGTGGGCAGTCACCCTTGCGCGTCAGCGATGGCGGACCGCACGTCCGGATACGAAATGTTGTTATCGGTGGAAGATAAATGGATATTCTGGAACTTCTTTCATTCGCCAAAAAAGAGCATGCCTCGGACATTCATATAAGCTCAGGCGAACCACCTATGATACGCATTCATGGGGATATGAGGAAGATCGACGTCCCCTTGCTGAACAAAGAGGACGTACATAAGATACTCTATGACATCTTAAACGATCAACAGCGAAAAACGTATGAAGAGCATCATGAGCTGGATTTTGCCATCGCATTAGGCGATACCGGGCGGTTCAGGGTAAATGCCTTTTTGCAAAGCAGAGGAGAATCCATCGTTTTCAGAACGATACCTACGGTTATCCCCACCCTGGAACAGCTCAATATGCCAAAGATCGCAGGAGACCTGACAAAAAAAGAAAAAGGACTCGTTCTCGTGACAGGCCCGACGGGTTGCGGTAAATCAACGACTCTGGCGGCAATGATTGACCTTATCAACCGCGAGGAAAAATGTCATATCCTTACCATCGAAGACCCTATTGAATTTGTACATCAGTCAAAGAACTGCCTCGTTAACCAACGGGAGTTGGGACCTCACACCCATAGCTTTGCCAATGCCCTGCGGTCTGCCCTGCGCGAAGACCCCGATGTTATTCTGGTAGGTGAAATGAGGGACCTCGAGACCATATCTCTGGCGCTTACCGCGGCCGAGACCGGTCATCTGGTCTTTGGCACATTACATACATCCAGCGCACCCAAAACAGTTGACAGGATAATTGACGTATTTCCACCGGAACAACAGGAACAGGTGCGCACGATGTTTTCGGAATCTATCCAGGCTGTTTTGACCCAGCAACTCTTAAAACGAAAAGACGGGAATGGACGGGTTGCTGCGTTAGAAATCATGATTGGCACACCGGCTGTAAGAAACCTGATCAGAGAAAACAAGATTGCGCAAATCCCGTCGTCTTTGCAGACAGGAAAACAGTATGGCATGCAGACTATGGATCAGGCGTTGATCGAACTCTATCAGAAAGATCTGGTAACCAGGGAAGCAATTGAACGACTGGTGAGCAGTCCAAGTGCGCTCAGCGGTATAAAATAAGTAACCTTTAACTGTGAACTTATAACCACCCCTTCATCCCCTCCTTGCGAAGGAGGGGATGAAGGGGTGGGTCGGAAGATTCCTTGAATGAGAATTTACGATTTTGGATTTACCTCCCCCTTTATCCCCCTCCAAAGGGGGATAAAAAGATGTCCCCCGCTGGCGGGGGTGCAGGGGGTGGATCGTAAATTTTTGCTTAAAGTGTCAAGATATTTTTCGTAAGAGACTAATACCTTATTTACTATGGAAATTAAAGAACTATTACAGGAAATGGTTCGTCTGGATGCCTCGGATATTTACATTACCGTGGACACCCCCCCTATTTACCGCAAAGAGGGCATCAACATCTCTTTTGGCCCTAAAAACCTGACTGCCGAAGATACCCGCCTACTTGCAGAAAGTATCTTGAATGATAAACAAAGAAAGGATTTTTATGAGAAAATGGAGATGAACCTGGCCTTATATTATCCGGAACTGGGGCGATTTCGCGTAAACGTCTTCTTTCAAAGGAGAAATATAGGTCTTGTCATCCGGCAAATAAAAATCAATATCAAGACCATTGATGATTTGAACCTCCCTCAAATCTTTAAAGATATCACTATGACAAAGAGAGGTTTGGTGCTTGTAGTCGGCGCGACAGGTTCGGGAAAATCAACCACCCTTGCGGCAATGATCGATTATAGAAATACCAATAGTCCGGGACATATCATTACTGTAGAAGATCCAATAGAATTTGTGCATCCGCATAAAAAATCCGTCGTTACCCAAAGAGAGGTAGGCATAGATACTTTGTCATTTGGCGATGCGCTGAAAAATACTCTGCGTCAGGCGCCGGATGTCATTCTTGTTGGAGAGATCCGCGATACCGAAACCATGGAATCGGCCATTACCTTTGCCGAGACTGGCCATCTTTGCCTAGGAACCCTCCATGCCAACAATGCCAATCAGGCAATAGAACGGGTAATAAACTTTTTCCCATCAGAACGGCATGAGCAAATATATCTGTTACTCTCACTGAATCTGCGCTCTATCATTTCACAAAGACTTGTGCCGGCAAAGGACGAAAAACGGGTTGCTTCCTTTGAAATACTGCTTGATACGCCCAGGATCAAAGACCTTATTATCAAGAAGGAAATTGGTTTATTAAAAGATACGATGTCAAAAGGAACACAAGAGGGCATGTTAACCTTTGACCAATCGTTATTCAATCTTTATAAGGAAGGCAAGGTCAGTTATGAAAATGCCATTGCCTATGCCGACAGCGCCAACGACTTACGTTTACGAATAAAAACAGAAGGACTTGGCGAAGCGAAAGAAGATAAAACCGCTAGTTTTAAATTAAAAAGGGATTAAATCAATGACTAAAATTGAAGAAAAGATATTAGAACAAGCCGTAAAACATACACCTTCTGCCGAAGTGCTTTACGAAGAAGGCGAGACACGGTCGGTGAGTTTCGAAAATAATAAGCTAAAATACGTAAATACAAAATCAATCCGCGGGATCGGTCTCCGTGTAATTAAAGACGGTCGAATCGGATTTTCCAGCACCACAGATTTCAGGAAACCTGAGAAACTGGTTGCCAATGCCATAGAAAGCGCAAAGTTCGGTCAGGTTGCCGCCTTTGACTTCCCTTCGAAAAA
>VGXX01000112.1 GCA_016873155.1 Planctomycetota bacterium
GGAAGTTATAAATAATGCCAATATTTAGAAAGATAAGGAGATTGTATAATTATTCATGTTATAAATAAGTCGTATCTCTTTATATTAAAAGAATTATAAATTTAAATAATGTGTTAAAACTCCTCGCTGGCTGTCTGTAAGTTAGTAATGGAATAAGCATTGCTCCTTTACACAGGTTTAGATATAAATTGCACCTGTTTTGATACAGTTTATTTATTTTTTTGTGAATATTTATTTTTGAAAGGAGGGGATGGGAAATATAAATGAAATGTAATTAATTATTGTAATTAATTTGTATAAAAGGTAGTATTTATTGGAAAGGAGAGGGACGATAGTATGAAAGACGTTTCTAATAAAATAAAGGCAGGTTTGTGGTTATTATTAATGATAGGGGTATTGGCATTAACTTTGGGGAATGTTGAAGCGGCGGATCCGACTGGTATTGCAACATATGGGGAGTCAGATTCCTTTGCAGGATTAAAATATTCCATTAATTTTAGCTGGACGCTCTTAGGCGCTTTTCTGGTGTTTATTATGCAAGCAGGTTTTGCATTACTAGGCGGATTCTTAAGACAAAAAAACATGTTGAGTTATATGGCGCATTGTTTTATAGATGCCACGTTTGGTGCCATGGTGTTTTACTTTTTCGGGTTTGCTCTGATGTTTGGCGGTTCAAAATTAGCGCCCGGACTTGAAAATGGTAGTTCTATCTTTGGGTTTGATGGTTTTATGCTCCTGGGCAGGTCGTATGATGTCCAGACGATTATGCTCTGGCTCTTCCAGATGGTATTTGCCACAAAGACAGTTTCGATTATTGCAGGCGCTGTAGCAGAAAGGCTGAAATTTGGCGCATATCTTACGTACAGCTTTTTCGTGTGCGGTATAATTTATCCGATTTATGGGCACTGGGTGTGGGGCGGAGGCTGGTTAAGTACTCTTCCCTTTGGCGCTGGAGTAAAAGACTTCGCTGGCTGCGCTTGCGTTCATACAGTTGGAGGTATTCTTGCACTGACTGGCGCATGGGTGCTGGGACCGAGAAAGGGGAAATACAATCCAGACGGTACGGCAAACCCAATCCCCGGTCACAATATGGTGTTTGTCGTGATAGGCACCATTCTCCTCGCATTCGGTTGGTTTGGTTTTAATGCAGGAAGTACCCTTGCGGCTACGGATTTGCGTATATCCATAATTGCATCCAATACCTTTATCGCCGCCGCCGCCGGCGCTTCGATAATGTTATTTTATACCTGGGCAACAACAGGATACATAGACATAGCCTTTATATGTAACGGTGCGCTGGCAGGCTTGGTAGCCATTACAGCGCCTTGCGCCTATGTGGCGCCATGGGCGGCAGTGGTGATAGGCGTACTTGCTGCTCTTGCTATGAGGGGAACCGTATGGCTTGTCGAGGTAAAGATGAAGATTGATGACCCGCTGGGAGCGGTGGCTGTTCATGCGGCTAACGGTATCTGGGGTATGCTTGCCGTGGGTCTCTTTGCTGATGGTACTTATGGTGGTGTAAACGGTTTAATTACCGGTTCTGGATGGCAATTGTTGGCTCAATTCATCGGAACGATAGTTGCCATGGCTTGGGCATTCGCCTGGGGTTTTGGTTTGTTCGCTACAATAAAATATCATATAAATCTCAGAGTCTCTGATCTTGTAGAGTATGAAGGATTGGATACCCATATTCACGGCTCTCCATGTTATCCGGTCGAGGCGGGTCTTGTTACGCTTGCAGGTGTGCCGATTGAGGAGGTACAGAAACAAGACGAGGAACAAGCGTCTTTACTTGAACGTGCAATGAGTAAGGATGCAACTCGAGAGAAGATATATTCGGACAAACTCGGTCGATGGGTATACGCATTAGTAAAACCGGAAAAAACACCAAGAAAATAGTTTATTAATCGAATATAATCTAAATCGGAGGGAGGTTTTTTCATGAAAAAGATAGAAGCAATAATCAGGCCAGAAAAGTTTAACATTGTCAGAGATGCCTTGACGGAATTGGGTTATCCGGGGATGACCGTTATAGAAGTAAAAGGGCACGGTAGTCAAAAAGGCATTAGCGAGGTGTGGCGTGGAAGAAGATATCGGGTTGATCTCTTATCAAAGATCAAGCTTGAAATCACCGTTAAAGATTCAGATGTAGAGAAAATCGTCAATACGATCATCAACGAGTCGCAGACCGGTAGTATTGGCGATGGAAAGATATTTATTTTCAATGTGGAAAATGTGTATCGTATTCGTACAAAAGAGTCGGGTGATGCTGCAATCTGAACGGAGTCGTTGCCGTTGATTTTTATCAGGCTGGTGTTGCCCTGTTTTTTGCAGGGCAACACCAGCGTTTTTTTAATGAAAGCATGGGTTTGAAGAGGTTTCCTTTTATATTCATTCTCATAAGCGGATTATTGTGCTTTTTGGTGCAAGCCGTGTTTGGCGGGGATCCAGGCGGCTCAAATACGTATTCTGATAGCATACAGGGATTAAAATTTTCAGTAAATTTTGCCTGGACTCTCTTGAGCGCCTTTTTAGTTTTTAATATGCAGGCAGGATTCACATTCCTTGGCGCCGGTTTTGTCCAGAAAAAGAATGCACTCAATTATCTTGCAATGAGCTTTATGGATTTTTGTGTTGGTGCGCTCATTTTTTGGCTATTTGGTTTTGCACTCATGTTTGGCGGTTCGAAATTAACTTCCGGGCTTTCCTGGGGAAATAGTTTTATTGGGTATAGTGGTTTTTTGTTGCTCGGGGATTCTTACGATGTGCATACCTCCGTTCTTTGGATATTCCAGATAATGTTCGCAGCGACTGCCTGTACAATCGTCACCGGCGCCGTAGCGGAAAGATTTAAATTCCATGCGCATATAATTTACAGCATCTTTGTGTGCGGTGTGCTTTATCCCATATTTGGACACTGGATGTGGGGCAAAGGGTGGTTACAGACATTGCCATTTGGAGCAGGCGCAAGGGATTTCGCAGGTTCCGGGGTGGTGCATGGGGTTGGCGGTTTGGTTGCATTTGTTGCGTCCTGGCTTGTAGGTCCCAGATATGGAAAATTTAATCCAGACGGCAGCCCCAATGTAATTCACGGACATAATCTTATTTATATCGTAATCGGGACGCTTACCTTAATTTTTGGATGGTTTGGTTTTAATGCAGGTAGTACGCTTGCAGTCACTGAGCTTCGCGTATCTGTTATAGCGGTAAATACTTTTTTATCTGCTACGGCAGGCGCCGTTACCGTTCTCTATCTTTCCTATTTCATGACAAAGAAGTCGGATATTGTTATGGCTTGTAACGGGGCTCTGGCAGGCTGTGTTGCAATTACAGCATCCGGGGCGTATGTTCCGCATTGGGCGGCGATAGTAATTGGAGTTATCGCAAGTTTAATAACACGGTTTTCCCTTTATTTTATCGAAAGTAAATTAAAGATTGACGACCCCGTTGGCGCTATTTCTGTTCACGGGGCAAATGGACTGTGGGGTTTGCTTTCTGTCGGAATCTTTTCAGATGGCACTTATGGAGGTGTAAAAGGAGTGATAGCGGGGTCGGGTTGGCAGCTCCTTGCCCAATTTATAGCCTGTGTTACGCTCATAGCATGGTGTTTTACCGTCGCCTTCGCCTTTTTCTTTGTTTTAAAACGTACGTTAGGGCTGAGAGTGCCGGTCAACATTGAACGGTCTGGTATTGATACGTATGAACATGGCACAAGTTGTTATCCTGGGTTGTGATTTAAAAATTACATGATATAATTTTAAAGAGTCCTTTCTAAAACACGACAAAGATTGGCCGTTTTGTAACTTAACTTTCAAATAAATAGGTTATAGTTAACTATATGGTTGATTCTTTGGTAAGTTCAATAAATAAGCTTTTCCGTTTTTCTTCCTGTTTTCCTGTCTTTTGTTTGCTATTTTAATTCTTTTTGTTGAATTATAGAATTACTAAATTTAGTATTGATTTATAATTTAGATATGGTATTCTTGGTTCAAATCCACCACTGTGTAATCAGCAAATACGGTGCAAAATAGCATGTGTAAATATAGAACAAATCGTAATATCCCAAAAATAAATATGTTACAATAATAATTGTTTTTTCAGGTTTTGAGGGCACATTTTGTGCGATTGTTTAATAAGTTTACATGAATTTAATAATTGATATATATTAAATTTTTAAATAACCAAAGCTTAATATGTTTAATTTCAGATTTCAATTTAGCGCATTGATGGTAGTTTTCATAAATGTGCTCTTATCCTTTCCTGTTTTTCCTCAAAACTACGTCATCAATGGAATATTAGAAAAAAAGGGTCAAGAGGTAGAGATTAAAGACAGTATAGTACGCAGGGAGTCTTTAATCATCAAGGATAAACGAGTTTGCGTCCAATTAATTCTTGACGAAGGTGCAAGGAATATTACAAATCATAAGCGTTACAAGGAAATAACGTATTTATTGCCAAAGGAGGTCGCTTATGATGAAGTTAGTAAATGTATTTATTATTACAGGGATAACTCTGAGATCGAGGTGGGAAGGGTAAAAAGTTTTTTTGGTTTTATGCCCTATATTGGATTGGTTGAGGGTGTAACAATTGTGAGTTCTCCTACAGATGCAAAACTGGTGATTTCGTTAAACAGAGATAGCCAGGGGATTCCAAAATCGGTGATACATTCCGAAGAAGGTATGGAAGTAACCTTGAGCAAGAAGTGTGGTCAGTGTCATATTTTGGAATACATATTTTCCCATAAAAAATGGGTGGAAGAAGATATCCTGCATGCTTTTAACAGGATGCAGATGGATAAGGAAGAGAGATTTACAGCGGATGAACAAAAGGTAATTGATTTATTTAAAAAATACCAGAAAGGGGAAATAGATAAAGGGAAGCTTGCCGAGTTCAAGTCGTTAAAACAGATTGGAGAAAAAGACGTAGCCAACATCGCAGAAAACGTTTATATGAATAATTGTGTGCCCTGTCATAATCCGTCAAAGATGACGGATGTTTCCTTATTGTATTCAAAACGGCGGTGCAAGAGTATTGTAGATAGAATGAAAGAAAAAGAACCGTCCCTCTTCCTCCAAAAAGATATGGATAGGCTGGCTAACTATATGTGGGAGATAAAGCTCAGACCATGTGAGAATTGACTATGTTTATCAACTCAACATCTTAAAAGGCTTTTGAGATAATTCTTAAATTTACCTCATGAAAAATTTTTAAGAGAGGAGGAGGTCGAATGACATAACATAGCGTATGATTTTTGTTTCGATTGGGGAAGGGCAGTCTGGTCAAATGTATTTCTGTGTGCGCAATTGTGTAAAGAAAGGTAGTTAATTTATAATTTTAAAAAGGAGAGGGAAATGAGAAAAGGAGCCTATATAGGCATGTCATCGATTTTTGCATTATCGATGATAGCGCTATTTGCTTCAAATGCTATGGCAGCTGATGCACCGGCGATTAATACGGGAAATAACGCATGGTTGCTTGCATCGTCAGCCCTGGTTTTAATCATGACGCCTGGTCTTGCCCTGTTTTATGGCGGTATGGTACGGGCAAAGAATATGGTGAATACCTTGTGGATGAGTTTTATTGTTATGTGTATTATTAGTGTGCAATGGGTGCTCTGGGGTTATAGTTTATCATTTGCGCCGGGCGGCTGGTTTATTGGCGGTCTTCAATGGTGTGGGTTAGGTGCGGGTGTCGTGGGACAAGCGCCGAGTGACATTTATGCAACAACGGTACCCCATTTTACTTTTATGATATTCCAATGCATGTTTGCCGTTATTACCCCTGCGCTGATGACGGGCGCCTTTGCGGAACGGTTTAAATTCAACGCATGGTTACTCCTTATTCCTTTGTGGGCTAGCGCTGTTTATGCGCCGCTGGCGCACTGGGTATGGGCTACGGATGGTTGGCTCTTAAAACTGGGCGCATTGGATTTCGCAGGTGGAACAGTTGTTCACATCTGTTCTGCAGCTTCAGCCCTTGCTTTGATTTTGTTTGTAGGAAAACGGAAAGGATACCCGGCAGAAGTAAAGCCGCCTCATAATTTACCTTTCATGATGTTAGGTACCGGTTTATTGTGGTTTGGCTGGTTCGGTTTCAATGCAGGGAGTGCAGTAGCTGCCGATGGACTTGCTGCAAACGCTTTTGTAGTTACAAATACTGCCACAGCCGCCGCTGGATTTACTTGGAGTGTCCTTGAATGGATACACCATAAGAAACCGACCATCCTCGGCGCATGTTCAGGCGCCGTAGCGGGTCTGGTTTCCATTACGCCAGCATGTGGTTTTGTAGGGCCTATGGCATCGATTGCAATAGGTGTTGGCGGAGGATTGGCGTGCTTCTATGCCACAACAAAGATGAAAAAGGCTTGTGGTTACGACGATGCGCTGGACGTCATCGGAGTTCATGGAGTAGGCGGAACCTGGGGCGCATGGGCAACTGGTATCTTTTGTACAACTGCGGTAAATCCGGCCGGTTTTGATGGCGCTATCTACGGGAATGTTGCCCAGATGGGAAAACAGTGGATAGGCATACTTGCCACATGGTTTTATTGCATAAGCGTTACATCGCTCTTAGCCTGGTTTGTAAATGCAGTTGTCGGTTTAAGACCAAGCGAAAGCGAGGAAATCAACGGTATGGATATTTCCCAGCACAAGGAAATTGCTTATCATTATTACGAGTCAGAACAGGCTTAATTGAATTATTGTGAGATACCTGATAAAATGCCTTCCTTAATCTGTTTTAGACAGGTGAAGGGGCATTTCCATTATGAAGGAGGTTTGTAAATGAAAAAAATTGAGGCAATCATAAGACCCGAGCGGTTGACCATCGTGAAGGATGCATTGGAAGAATTGGGTTATCCCGGTATGACAGTGACTGATGTAAAAGGCCATGGCGCCCAGCGGGGGATAACAGAACAATGGCGCGGAAGAACATTTAGGGTAGATTTGTTGTCAAAAGTGAAGGTCGAGCTCGTTGTTGCTGATAGCGACGTGGAAAAAATTGTTCAATGCATTACAAAGGAATCGCAGACAGGAAGTATCGGTGACGGGAAGATTTTTATCTCGAACATTGAAGATGTACTGCGCATCCGGACGGGCGAGAGAGGGGAAAAGGCCGTCTAGTAGTTTAATGGTTAATATTTTCAGAGGAGTAAAAGGGCGTTGAGTTTGTAGAGCTCAACGCCCTTCTTTTTTTCTTATAACTTTGAAGTTTTCCCATGATTGAAAGACACTTGAACTCGTTACCACTGTGGTTTTTTGAGAATCTTTTAAACCATAGGGAAATTTATCACTTCGTATCCACGAGGACAGGCGGTTTTAGTAACCCTCCGTATGATGTTCTCAATTTGGGATTTCATGTCGGAGACAATCCAGGAATGGTGCTCAAAAACCGTGAGCGGCTTGCCGCAGCAATGAAGATTCCATTGGATAATTTTACCACAGCCAGACAGGTTCATGACAATAATGTTGAAATAATAACAGATGCTTTAAGAGGTAGAGGCGCTTTTAATTTTGATACGGCAATAAGCGCAACAGATGCCATGGTAACAGATACACCAAATATTTGTCTTATGGTTCTGCAGGCTGATTGCGTTCCTCTTTTATTCTTTGATTTGAAGAAGAAGGTAATTGGAGCTGCCCATGCAGGTTGGAAGGGAACGGTTCGAATGGTAGCTCATAATACGGTAAAGCTGCTAAAGGAAAAATTCAATTGTTTGCCTGACGATATTCTTGTAGGAATTGGTCCTTCTATCGGACCATGTTGCTGCGAAATAGGTCCGGAAGTTATCATTCAAATTGCTAAAGCTTTCAATAACAAAAGAGAATATATCAATGAGACAGCGGATGGTAAGAGCTATTTTGATTTGTGGGAAGCAAACAAAATGCAGCTTGTCCAGTCAGGCATTCCGGAGAAAAATATAGAAATTGCTAAAATATGTACGTATTGCGATCATACCGTTTTTTTCTCATACCGTTATCAACAAAGAGAAACCGGGAGATTCGGAGCAGGAATCATGCTTAAGTATCATAAACGCCCTAAATAAGTTGACATGAATCCGTCATTGCGAGCGACAGCGAAGCAATCTGATGGCAGGGATTGTTTCGTCGTTCCTCCGCGCAATGACAACTTTCTTCTGGCATTTACTATAGTTCCCAGAATTATCTCAGATGTTTGCCAAAGAGAATATCGAGCTTCTTTTTGGTGTTCTCTGGAATCAGGTCTTTATGCGTTACAATGGCATCCTTGGCTGCTGTTGCGCAAGCACAGCTTCTCTTCGAATCAATCTTTGGAATGGCCGCCTTGAGGATGCGTTTTGCAGTTTCGGCATTTTTGTTTAAGTTGCTGATAATCATTTCCAGGGTAACAGCTTCTTCGCCTACGTGCCAGCAGTCATAATCCGTAGCCATGGCAAGTGTGCTATAACAAATTTCCGCCTCCCGTGCCAGCTTGGCTTCCTGGAGGTTGGTCATGCCAATTACGCTGACCCCCCATTGGCGGTACACGTTCGATTCTGCACGGGTAGAGAACAAAGGGCCTTCCATGCATAAATAAGTACCTCCTTTATGAACACGTGCACCCACTGACTTTGCCGCATTAAATAACGTATTGGCAAGTGTCTCACAAACTGGATCTGCAAAACTTACATGTCCTACAATTCCCTCTCCAAAGAAGGTGCTGATTCTACCTCGCGTCCTGTCGAAAAACTGGTCGGGAATAACGATATCTAAAGGCTTGATCTCCTCCTTCATACTGCCGACGGCGCTGACGGCAATGATATGCTCAGCTCCCAGGTTTTTCATTCCGTAAATATTTGCTCTAAAATTGAGTTCAGAGGGTAAGATCGTGTGACCTTTACCGTGTCTGGGCAGGAAAGCGACCTTGCGGCCTTCAAGAGTGCCAACCGTATAACTGTCGGAGGGTTTGCCAAAAGGTGTTTCGATCGATACCGGTTTTACGTCCTTGATACCTTCTATATTATAAAGACCACTGCCTCCAATGATGCCAATCATCTGCTCAGCCATGGATAAATTTCTCCTTTTGTTTGTTATGAAATATAGAAAGATTATAAATAGGCATTCAATTATGCGAAAAATGCCCTGTTTCTGTCAATAAATAAAATTTGAAGTGTTCTACAGCTATTGGTATAATCCGCAAATCCACAAAAATTAATCCCTGTTTATGAGGATTTAGATATGAAGAATCATGAAATTGCCGCATTATTCGAACGGATTGCCAATGTGCTGGAACTCAAAGGGGAAAATACCTTCCGCATCAATTCTTACCGTAAGGCCGCCCGGGTAATTGGTGATTTGACCGTGGATGTAGAAGAACTTGCAAAAGAAGGTAAATTAACGGACATCCCTGGAATTGGTGAAGGCACGGCTGAAAAGATAGTTGAATATATTAACACGGGAAGGATGTCCAAGTATGAGGAAGTAATGAAAGGAGTTTCTGAAGAAACGATAACCCTCATGCAGATACCGGGTTTGGGTCCAAAAACCGTGGCCATGTTAAACAAAGAGTTAGGGATCGTCGGTTTGGGTGACCTTGAAAAGGCATTGCAAGAAGGCAAATTGAGAGGTTTGTTCGGGATCGGGGATAAGAAGATTGAAAATATCGTTAAAGGGATTGAGTTGTTTAAGACGAGTCAGCAACGCATATCCATCGGGATGGCATTTCCTGTCGTAAAAAGGATTATAGAAGGATTGAAGCATAATTCCCGGATAAAGGAAATTCAGGCTGCCGGCTCTTTGCGCAGGATGAAGGAAACCATTGGAGATATCGACATACTCGCTTCAGGTGCTGACTGTGCTGATATTGTAAAGTCATTTGTGAATATGCGTGGCGTTACGCAGATATTAGCTGCGGGAGATACAAAAGGCAGTGTGCGGGTAGAAGAGGGTGTGCAGGTGGATTTGCGGGTGGTCAGTGAAGATGAATTTGGCGCTGCGTTACAGTACTTTACCGGTTCAAAGGAACACAATATCCATCTCCGTGAGATCGCAAAGAAGAAAGGGTTGAAAATCAGTGAATATGGCATTTTCAAGGGAGAAAAGAAAATTGGGGGCCGACTGGAAGAAGATATCTATAAGACACTGGGTATGGATTGGATACCGCCGGAATTGCGCGAAAATCGAGGAGAAATAGAGGCTTCTCGGGAGGGGAAATTGCCAAAGCTCATCGAACTTTCAGATATCAAGGGAGACCTCCATAACCATTCCAATTGGAGCGACGGCACGCCTACCTTCGAGGAGATGGCAGAGCATGCCATGAAGATGGGTTATAAATATCTTGTAGTTTCAGATCACTCAAAATCACTTCACGTGGCTAATGGTCTGAAGGATGAAGAACTGCTTGAAGAGATTGAAGAGATAGATGAACTGAATAAAAAGTTTAGGGGATTTACGTTGCTTAAAGCAACAGAGGTGGATATTAAGGCCGATGGGTCGCTGGATTTTCCCGATAAATTATTAGAAAAACTGGATATTGTTGTGGCTTCCATTCACAGCGGGTTTAAACAGGGAAAAGAAAAGATTACCGAGCGGATGATTGCTGCCATCCGCAATCCTTGTGTGAATGTAATTGCACATCCCACGGGGCGCTTGATCAGCAGAAGAGAAGGCTACGAAGTCAATCTCGATAAGGTTATAGAGGTATGTGCAGAAACGGGGACGGCGCTTGAGATTAATTGCTATTATGACCGGCTCGATTTGAATGATATCCACTGCAGAAAGGCAAAGGAAGCAGGGGTCATGATTGCGATCAGTACCGATGCACACCATCTGGATCAGATGTGGATGATCGAGTTAGGGGTGGGAATAGCACGCAGGGGGTGGCTTGAGGCAAAGGATGTAATCAACACATTTTCGGTCGATAAACTAAAAGCTTTTTGTGAGAAAAAGAGGAAATAAGGATCAAATTTCTCTAAGTGTTGGCTCGCAAAGGTTCGTGGAATTTCCTTTAGGAGTCGTAGGGGGTTAAAATTTCTTTCTGGCAAAACTTTTTCAAGGAGCGCTTATGATAAGACAAATCGGGTTGGCCATATTGTCGATGGTAGTGTTCTGTGCCGGATGTAAGACGATCTCCACGAGTAC
>VGXX01000113.1 GCA_016873155.1 Planctomycetota bacterium
CGGAAGGGAAATGCATGGGCATTATAAAAAAGCATCTCAATCAAATGCCCCAATTGTGGACAGGAATTTTAGAAAGAAGGTATTCACTTTTTTAAAATAATGAAGAGTTACAAGTTATTCCTATGTTGTCCCCTTAACAAAGGGGGAGACAGGGGGTTGTGTTTTTCTGGGCTATTCCCCATTCCCCGTTTTCACGAGGACGAGTCTCGTGAGGGCAAGTTTACAACCCCCTTACCCCCTTTTTTAAGGGGGATTTTATACAAGCTGGAAATCCGCATTCCGCAATCTATAGTAAACGTTTTAAATAAGGTAACCTATAATCGTCATTGCGAGCGGAGCGAAGCAATCCTTCCCTGAGATTGCTTCAGGCTTTCGCCTTCGCAATGACAACTTTCTTTTCGCGTTAACTCTAAAATCAAGTTATTGCTATTTGAGGATTAGCCTATGGATGTCAATTCTACGGTTAAAGGCACTCTGGTCTCCTTCCTGGTAGGGATTACTGAACTCAGTCCCGATACCTCAGAAATCGTAGACATCAAAAAGATTAAGAGTTCCCCGTCGTATCCCGACGTGATTCCAAAACAGATGGTGGTCAAGATTGAAAAGAGGACGGTAGATGACCGTATGGTTGATTTCCTCGTAAAATTCTGTCCGCCGGGGATTGTCATCGTTGAGGCATCTATTGATCTGGAAAACATTTTGGATGAACGTGTTTTTGATATCAAACGAAGCCTTATCGTTGAATGCAGGGCTATTCTGTGGGAATACCACTGCGACCCTCATTTTGACGAGGAGTACAGTGTATATTGTGTTTCCGATTACAAGGGAGACCCGGAAAACGTTATCTCGGAACGCAAGGACAGTATTGCAGGGCTTCTGAAAACAGAACGGATACCCTTAGATGAGGAAGAGATTAATACAACGCTCACATTTAACATTAAATATTCGAAGGATGATATAACGATCGTGGACTGGGATGGGGCATTCGTATTTGATCCGCGCGGTGATTTTGCCAGCAATATCGAGCTCTTCGAGATTGCCAATCTTCAATTGTTGAAGTTGAGAGTATTGGAACACGAGGTAGAAGAACGATTGGAAAAGGCCGCACGGCTTTTACAAAGGACTACCGGGAGGAAGATACCATGGCTCAAATCACGTGAGATCAGACATTCCTTGCGTGAAATTATACAGATCCGTACTGAATCCATCCAGGAATTTGCTGCCACGGAACGCAACATTAACCTCATCGGGGATTGGTATTCAGCCCGTTTGTTTGACCTCATAACCAAAAAATTACACCTGGAGGCATGGAAGTCAAATGTTAACAAAACGCTTGATGCCCTGGAAGATATTTACAGCATGATCTCTGAGAATTTTTCCATGTCCTTTTCCACCACCCTGGAATTTATCATTACCTTTGGTTGGTTTATTTTATTGGTCGGCTATTTTTCTCTGTTCTTTTTAGAGGTATTTTATAAGAGATAACTATTGAATACATCGAAGCTATTGAATACAATTTGAAATAAGAATACAAAGAAACTTCAAAACTCATCTCATCAACAAATTTAAACGGGGTTCGTATGAAAAAATATCTGCTCTTCATTATATTTTTAGCGCTTGGTTTGGTTATAACGCCGCTCAATACCTTTGCAGCAGCTAAAATCAAAATATCTCAGGTGACACCGAAAATTGTTAAACAGAACGATATTAAGATGATTTCCATTAAAGGGTCAGGATTTCAAAAAGGAGCAGGACTCGATCTGGGGGAAGGGATCACAGTACTTTCAGCAAATATAGCAGATAAGAAAATAAAGGCACAGATTACTGCTGACCTTGATGCTCCTATTGGTAAGAGAGACGTAGTGATTACAAATCCAGACGGCGAAAAGGGACAAAAGAAAAGAGGTTTACTGGTCAAGAAGTGTACAGAAAATTGTGAAGATTTTGGGCCTTTTGAGGGCAACCCTATCCCTATCCATGACAAAAATTCAGATCAATACAGGACTGATTGTACAAATGCGGCATGCCACAGGAATAAGCTAAAAGAGACAAGCCTGGATTCTTCAATCATGACGTTCCATGTCCTCAAGGTCTTGGATCCTCAATTTTCAAAATTCTTTGGAAAGACAAACGATAAAAAGTGCGTATATTGTCATAAAGATACAGACCTTGTCGAATATTCTGCCGGAAGTTTACGAAAAAATGTGGACGTTTCTATATGTTACTATTGTCATACAAAAGGCAGTGTCGGTAAGGAATTCTATAAATAAATTTAGAGAGGCGGGATTCATGAACATCAAGACCTTAAGTAAACAAAAAGATAGAAACCCCGAAAATAAATTTAAGGTTACTCGCAGGACTTTCATTAAGATCGGTGGTGCAGTTGCTGCAGCCGCCATCTGTGGGTTTGAGTTGAGAAATCTTTATGCCGTTGATGATGATATAAACCCGGATCCAAATACCGGAGACACCGGGGTACAGGTCATCCGCACTGCCTGCATGATGTGCAATGCCGGTTGTGGCTTACAGGTTAAGGTTAAAGATGGAACAGCCCTTATGATCGAGGGCAACCCATTTTGTCCACATACCAATGATTACTCTACCACTGGGACAGAGGCATCCTTATCGGATATTTCCGAGCCGGATAAATATCCAGGCACTCCCTGTGCCCGTGGCAACGGCGGGTTGAAAACCCTGTATGACCCGTATCGCATAAAGCAACCTTTAAAGAGAACCGGGGCAAGGGGCGAAGGGAAATGGCAGGCTATTTCCTGGAAACAGGCATTTGATGAGATTATCGATGGAGGAAGTCTTCCTGAAGGAACTTTCGAGGGTCTAAAAGCGATACGGGGCACACCGGATTCTTCTAAAAGGGCTTCTGAAAAACTTACAACCGATGATACAAATTATGCATCTGAAGCCAAAAGCGGAGACCCGGCAAACCTCGGTTTCAAGGCGAACCGCTACGTCTGGATCAGAGGCCGGGATCAAATTTCACAGATTACGAAGAGATTTAACGATGCTTATGGAACGGTAAACCATATTGAACATTCATCACTTTGCAATACCAACTATTCTGTGCCTGCCAAGACCACCTTTACAGGCCCGAAGACTGCAAAATATTCTTACATGAGGGTCGATCTTGATAATGTGGAATATCTTATCCTGCTGGGCACAAATCCCCTGGAGGCTAATGTAGGCACCCCCTATTGGGCGAGAAAGCTCATGGCCTTTAAGGCTAATGGCGGGAAGTTGATTGTTGTCGATCCATTCTTTACTCATACAGCCTCAAAGGCAGACAAATGGATACCAATTGAACCGGGGACTGACCTGGCACTGCTCATGGGAATAATGCGCTGGATAATAGATAACGACCGCCACCTCAGTGATTATCTTTCGATACCAAATGAGAGCGCTGCGACCACAGCCGGTTACAAAAACTATACAGATGCCGCCTTCCTTGTTAAAACTGCTGAAGGGAAGGGAGAGGAGTTCCTCAGCGCCTCAGAGGCCGGCCTATCGAAAGGGGTAACAACCCTTGTCTCAGATATAAGCTCATCCGATAAAGCGATAAATGTACAAAGCACAAGTACATTTCCATCAAATGGCTTTGTAAAGATAGGAGACGAGATACTCTATTATCCCGAAAAAGACGATGCCGCCAATACGCTGGGAACTGCCTCGAATGGCTGTATCAGGGGAAGTTTCAATACAAAGGCTGCTTCAGCTACATCAGGAACATCGGTCGTTGTACCCTTTGTGGTGAGGAAAGAAGACGGAACTATTACCCTCTATTCTGACGCTTCTTCTGCTACCCTTGATTGGTCGGGAACAGTAAACGGTCATGAGTGTTCCACATCATTCAGACTTTTAAAAGATCAGGTGACAAGTAAAACGGTGGACGAGTGGGCGGCGCTCTGTAAAGTGAATGCTGATACTATCAGGACACTGGCTGATGAATTATCAAGAGGTGACAAAAAATCATGCGCCGAGGCATACAGGGGCGCCTGGGGACATACGAATGGCTTTCAGACCTCCAGGGCAGTGAACATCCTGAATACCATTCTCGGAAGGGTGGACAGGATTGGTGGTTACTGTTTGGGAAAACGTTTTGGCGGAAAGGAACCCTCAAGACCTGTATCGAGCGGTTTAACGAGTGGCGTGAGGATTGAAAGGGCAGGGTCAAAATACGAAGGGATAGTAGAAACACCAACGCGGCAATGGTATCCGATTGCAAGTGTGGTAACTCAGGAGGCAATTCCAAGCATGGCAGTTGGTTATCCATATACGTGCAAGGCGTTAATGCTTTACACCTTTAATCCTGCGTATACCCAGCCGAATAGTCAGAGCGTAAGGAACGCCCTGAAAAAGAAGAATGGTAATAGCTATGCGATTCCTCTTGTTGTTTCTTGTTCTATCTTCATGGATGAAACGGCAGCCCTTTCCGACTACATTCTCCCTGATAGCACCTATCTTGAGAGATATTCATTACCCTTTACGAGCTATCCAACACTCAAAACAAAGGCCGCTACGATAAGGCGGCCTGTTATTGGCTCATATAAGGATATTTCAATAGAAGGAAGTTCAGCCAGGATTTATATACCGGACGGAAGTGCTCTGGATGGCTTGTCCTTTGGCAGCGTAGACGAACTGCTCGAAGCCTGGAGCGGGCCGATGCCCTACGACGAACAGTTGATTCAGATGGCAAAAAAGCTCGATCTTCCCAATTTTGGCGCCGATGGAATGGGGACAGGCAAGAATCTCGACACGGCCTATCAATTCTGGGATGAGACATTAGCCCATGGCGATTTTTCCAATGGCCTTGGCGACGAAGGCGCATCAGGGTCTCCCGGAGATAGCACAGAATCATACATGACAATGGGCGGCAGATGGGAAAATCCGAAACAGGTTGAAGACCCCAGCGCATCCGGGTGGGCAAAGAACCGGTACGATGACTTAATCAGTATTTTCTCAGAGAAGGTTGCCCATAGCAAAAACGCACTTACCGGAGAAGAATATTCTGGCGTTCCTGCCTGGGAAAAGCCTAATATTGGGCTAAAAGGCGCGGAGTTTGAGGATGCCGGATATGATTATACCATGAACACCTATAAGAGGGCATGGCACGTTCAGTCAAGATCTACAAGCAATGAATGGCTGCTTGAACTCCAGCCGGAAGGGTTCATATATCTCAATTCATCTGATGCATCAAGCCTTGGCATACGAACCGGCGATGAAGTAACCGTAACGTCACCCAACGGGCAGAGCACCGAGGGCAAAGTCCGGGTGATCAAAGGTCTCCGACGTAAATCCGTTGTTATTGATTTCCACTTCGGCAGGGAGTGGTTTGGCTCGAAACCATACACGGTTGATGGCGAATCATCGGATTATGATTCCAAAATTGGCGTTGGCCCGAATGCAAATGTGTTGCAGAGGGGCGACCCTGATTTTTCAGATATATGCCTTACAGACCCCATTTCTGGTCAGGCTTGCTATTACATAACAAAGGTAAAGATTGAGAAAACATAGTAATTTTGATTTTTACGGGGGTACTAGAAGATGAGTCAATTAGGTTTTAAAATAAATCTCGCAAAATGTGTCGGATGCAGGGCATGCGCTGTAGCATGCAATGCCGAGTTAAACACTGTTAACGGGACAAGGTATAGAACGGTTATTGAAAAACAGGGAGGCACTGAGGAAGAGCCAAAGCGTCTTTTTGTCACCATGTCGTGTTTTCATTGTGAGGAACCGGCATGTTTAAAATCCTGCCCCGTCGATGCCATAACAAAGGATGAAAATTTTGGCATTGTGCTTATTGACCAGGATAAATGCATCGGTTGTAAGTATTGCGCCAAGGTTTGTCCGTACGGAGCCCCACGGTTTAATGAGAATACAAAGAAGATGGAGAAGTGCACCTTCTGTGTCCACAAGGTATTAAATGCTGATAGGAACGCCCTTACAGGTTCGAAGCCGGCGTGTGTAAATACATGCATTGGAAAGGCCCTTGACTTTGGCGAAAATGTTGGCAACACAGGAACTACTCCGGATGAATTTGCCTCAAGGGATTACACCAATCCTTCTGTTACCTTTGATTGGGGCTGGATGGAGCCATGGTAAGATATAGAAAAATACGAATTAGTTGGAACTTTCATCACTGTTAACAAAAAGATGGCAATGGAACTACCTGACCTGTTAGAAGATAAAATCGACAGTTACGCTGAATTAGCTTCCGGTCGAAGCAATTTCTACTTCTTTCTTTCTTCTCTATTCTTAAAACCTCCAACAGCAGATATTATTAAAATGTTAACGGAGTTAACCAATTCCCCAGAATCTTCAAACTTTGTATCTAAACAAACAGCCGATTCCCTTTCAAGGATGGGGAACATAAACAATGAAGAGCTTAAAAACCTTGTTCAGGAATACCACGATCTTTTTAAAGTTCCTTTATCAAAATATGTTGCGCCTTATGAATCCGTATATCGTGATGGACACTTACATGGTCAATCAACTTTAAAGATAAAAGAAATTTATAGAAGATTGGGGTTCCAAATTCCTCATGAATACTACGAGCTTTCAGACCATATTGGAACAGAGTTGGCTTTTATGGCCACTCTTTGTAAGGAGGAACATAAGGCATGGAAAGAAAAAGATATCAATCTGGTAAGGTCTCTTTGGGAAATCGAAGAGAGATTTTTAAAGGAACACATCACTTGCTGGTTACCCAAATTATGTAATACAATCTGTGAAAAAACAAAGGTTAATTTCTATATTTGCATGGCGGAAATTACCCTCGGCTTTGTACAATCTGACATTACTCATAATTTAAGAAAAGGAGATTTTTACAGCTATGTGCAGTAATAAGCAACTTTATAGAAAAACGCTCAGTATCTTATTTTTCGCAGTATTTTTCGTAACGGCAAGTATTGCTATTCGCGTTTTTGCCGAAGAAAAGGGCCTGGGTACTATTAACGGCACTGTCAAGGCCAAAAAGGCCAAGTATCTAAAGGACTCCATTGCTTATATAGAAAATGTGCAGAATATCTTTGAACCACCGAAAGAACATGCCGTCATGGATCAAAAAAACATGGCCTTTATACCACACGTGCTTCCCTTGATAAAAGGGACAACGGTCGATTTCCTGAACAGCGATATGGTTCAGCACAACGTCTATTCACCTGACGCTGTCGCAGATAACGTGAATCTGGGGACATGGCTTAAGGGAGAAGTAAGGCCGTTCACATTCAATAAATTAGGGGTTGCTTCCATGCGGTGCAATGTGCACGTCGATATGCTGGCTTATGTCCTGGTCTTACAAAATCCATACTTTGCAAAAGTCAATAATGATGGGAGTTTTTCCATCACGAATATACCGGAAGGAAAATATACCGTAAAGCTGTGGAATGAGCGGTACAAGGCAGAAGACAGACAGGTAGAGGTAAAGGCTAACGCCCCGGCTACGGCAGCGTTTGAATTAAAATGATTTTAATAACGTAGTCCAAAGCGAGCATTAATGGGCAAAAGATACTCTATTCGTTATTATAGTTTATTTTTCCTTAGTGTTTTAAGAAATCCGTTACCACGAATTTTAGCTTTTCTTTTAAAAAATCTATCGAATAGCATAGCCGTGAAAATTGCTCCCACTTCAAATTAAAACCGTAAATGTGCCTAAACAGGTGTCGGAAACTTAAGTATTCTTTTAATTCTAAAAATAAATCTTCTTTTATAACCTCTTTTCTAATGCCTTCTAAGGGAGTTGCCATTTGCTTAAGTAGTTGTTTGTGCCAGTCTTCACCTTCTGGCATTTTCTGATCAATTACTACTGCAATCCTTTCAAAAATCTTTTCAATACCACAATAGAAATCATGCAAAATACTTCCTGCAGCCCTTGTTTCTATAAAGCCAGGGGGTTTTGGCAGCTTGCTCATTAATTCCTCCATCTCTTCTGTGAGCCTTTGCAGGTTTTTAAGCTCTATTTCGATATCTTTTTTCAGAGCTTCTTTATCCGTAAACAAGTTCTCCTTCCTTTATCGTCTTTTCCTTTAAACTCTCAAAGGCATCCTCAAACGGGATAAGGTTAATTTCAACGCCAGGCGGTAAAATATCCCATAGTTCTGTTAATGCCTTTATGTAAAGGTCTGGCGGCAGTCCTTCCACGACCAGATCGATATCCGATTTTTTATGAATAATCCCTTTTACGATTGAACCAATAAGGAAAACTTTTTTTACCTGATACTTTTTCTTGAGCAATTCAACACATTTGTTCGCCAATAATCTTAATTCTTCCCTTGTATCCATTCCGTTATTTTCACCTCAAAAATTTGTGATTTACATATACCATCAAAAATGTTTATTCTCTATTCGACATAAAAAAAAGTCCCGAAGAACCAGGCCGAAAAACATAACTAATGCTATTAATACTATACTCCGCCGGTTGAATCAAGAACCATTTGAGGTCCAAATAGCATGTTTACAACCTGTCCCATAATCTCCGTTCTTTGACTGCTTCTGCAACGCCATCAAACCCAGGGAAAAGCGTGCAGCATTGATATAGCCAATCTGTACGAAACTCTTGTGAGTCCTCAGGTACGGGCAGTCCCTGTGCATCGAGTATTTGTCTGAATTCCTCGATAAGATAATATTCGGCATTAATTTGTTTCTCATTCATTTTTACTATGAGGAGCGTATACTGCGTTCGGTTTATCTTCTAATATAGTTTCTTCCCTAAATACCAAAGGGATCAGTTTCCAGTGCGAGTTGGAATGACCGGGAAAATCCATCCCGCGTGTCTTCTTTTTAATTTTGGGATATAAAAACCTTTCCACCTTTTATTATCCCGGGAAAGGGCACTTAAGAATTTTGATACCGCTTTAAATGGTTTTTCTCGTACAATTTGAAGTTTTCATCATATATTCAACTAAATGAGGAGTTAATCCAATTTTCAAGCTCACTAATCAATTTATAAATTTCTGGGAAAATTAAAAGAGATGCGTGAACTGGTTCTTGTGTTACCAAATTAACACTTGTAGGATGTCCCGCATCATTTCGAACAGCACGGATCTGATGAACAAAGGCTGACCAATATGCATCGAATGCTTCACGCAATTTTGCTGGCATATCATTTTTCTTGGTTTCTAGTATTTTTTCGATGGAGTCTGACACCTTTTTTATTCTCCAATCTGTTAAACTCGTTGGAGTAGTATGACCTAATAAGCTCATTCGAGATATGAGTGTATCTCTTAACCGTAGTATTAAACTCTCTGATGCTGCGCCTAACATAACTGCAGTTGCTTTAAAACAATTAGAATTATAAGTTTTTAATGCCTCGTCTATATATGATTGTGCAATTGAATTCAAACCACCAATACTATGTAAATATGCTAAATAACCATCAGGATTTACTGGGTCACGACTGTAATGCTCTAAGGTTTTACGTCCTTGTTCAGTAAGATGACAAAATGGTGGGTTTGGATTACATAAATTATAGCCCCAGGCAATTTGTCCAGATATAAATAAATCTTGCCAGAAGGTAAGAATGGCTTGTTCTAAGGCGATGTTATTACGAACATTTAACCTTTTTGCAGTTTCGTCTAATACACTTTGAGATTGAAAACTGTGTTCTCGCTTTGAAAACTCACTTATTACTTCCAGCATAACTTTTCTGATATCGTTAGCCGACATTTTAACTCCTTAAAATAATTTCTAAGGGTTGCACAGTATGTGTTCCCATTTGCTATAACCAGCGAAAATGCTTCTTCCTGAATGTTTCTTCATCATGCATGTAATCCTTCAAAAGCTTCAGGCATGCCTCTTTGCCGCTGACGGTGTCCATGTTGATGTAATTCACCTGATCTTTATTTGCCTCCACCCAACTCAGCACAATCTCCATTTCTCCCATTTCGATTTCAGTAAGGGTATTGCCGTCTTGAATATTCCCATCTAAAATTCTTTCTACCCCGGAAAAGTTTACGGCATCCCTTAGAATTTCATATCGTTGTAATGACAGTCCATCCTTTACAAAAAACAACTCCAAACTTTCCTCCATCAAAGAAGGCAATATAACGATGAAATTTTTCAAGTTCCCGTATCGTGCCGTTCTTTCATGGACTTTAAGTTGCTGGTTTAATTTTGGACGGTATTGTTGTATCAGCCTAAATTCCCGTACCATCGCTGCGAGTTCAGAACCGGTTTCCTCATATTCAATCGCGTATACATGATTCAGCAAATCGGTGATCTTTTGTAACCGATCGGCAGTATTCCAGAAATAGGAATTCAGGCGCACTTTTAAATTCTTTGCCTTGCCAACATAAATGACATCGCCATTTTTATTCTTCATTTTATAGATGCCTGGTCTCTGAGGAATTGCCCACAGAAAAGCTTTGTCAAAGGCATATTTGCTAAAATCAACAGCGTCTCTATCGGGATATTGAAACTCTAAAACCTCTTCTACGGTACTGAACTCCTGTTCTTGTAACAGTTCTCCGCACCGGGAAAAGATTTCAACGGCGGCACAAACCGCCGTTTCCGTACGCCGTGTATCCACAACGGGAAGTTTAAAGAATGCCGCTATGTCATTAATTGATTTCGGCTGAAGGTTAGGAATGAGTTTCTTTGCTAACAATTTCAAGCATAAGGGTGAATTTTCAATCATTTTATTTGACTTGCTCAAAACCGCATTCAGATGATTTATGGAAGAGTGTATATCATACCCAATCAGAATACCCTCTCCAGCAAAGTCATAGAAAAGACGCACGGCCTTTTCGAGAGGGATTCCGCCTTTCGCTTCTTGGGCGAAATCCGCGGGCAGAAGCATAGTTTGTGCCGTTGATACACCGGGATTTACGAGGGTAT
>VGXX01000114.1 GCA_016873155.1 Planctomycetota bacterium
ATATTAGTGTTCATTCATGGCTAAACAATATTTGGAAATGTGTATATGATAACGGCTGAAATTATTACTATAGGGACAGAAATCATTTCGGGACAGATTACGGATACCAACACCCCGTATATTGCCCAAAAATTGACAGAAAAGGGAATTCAGGTACTGTTCCAGACCTCTGTTGGCGATGATAAGGAGTTGTTAAAGTCCGCCTTGAAAATAGCCAGAGATCGAACAAATCTGATTATTACAACGGGAGGACTGGGTCCTACAGCAAATGACATAACACGTGAAGCCGTCTCGGAATTCTTTGATATTCCTCTTGTCCAGGATAAAAATGCGTTTGTGCGCATACAGAAATATTTTGGAGGGCAGCATAGGAACGTACCGGATGCACAGACGAAACAAACCTTAATTCCTGAAGGCGCTCTTGCACTCCACAATGATAATGGAACTGCAGCGGGATTTGCTCTTAATTGTGGCAATACGGAGATCGTCTGCCTGCCAGGCGTTCCTCGGGAAATGCAGTCCATGTTGAATAAATATTTGGAGATTTATGATTCTCGAAACAAATCAGAAGGAGGATGTAAGTTAACAAGGGATTTGCATACCTTTGGGATTTCAGAGCCTGATGTTGATTCACAGATGAAGGCATATACTGGGATAGAAGAACCTAAGATTATGACATTAGTACATGATGGCATCGTAACCATCAATATCCGCGCAACTGCAAAAACAAGGGAAAGCGCCATTAAATTATTAGACAGGATTGAACAGGATATTAGAAAGGAACTTGGGAGTGCGGTATTTGGAGTGGGTGATGAGACGCTTGAATATGCCGTTTATACACTTCTAAAAAAATACAATAAAACAATTGCCGTTGCCGAGTCCTGCACGGGAGGATTAGTTTCGGACAAACTTACAAACATTCCGGGCATATCCGAGTTTTTTTTAGAAGGCGTGGTTGTCTATAGTAATAAAGCAAAGGTGGATGTATTGGGTGTTTCTGGGGAATTTATCCAAAAATATGGCGCTGTGAGTCCACAGGTGGCAAGGGCTATGGCAGAGGGTATAAAAAAAAGGTCTTCAGCAGATATTGGAGTTGGAATCACCGGTATTGCCGGTCCTACAGGAGCGACAAAAGAAAAGCCCGTGGGTCTGGTTTATATAGCCGTTGCAGTTGATAATGATGTGGAGGTAAAAGAATGCCGTTTTAGAGGCTCACGGATAGATATCAAAACCTTCTCGGCAAATACTGCATTGAATATGGTGCGGCTTATACTATTGTAAGCTGTCGTTTAAATCAGCGGCGAGTCTACGATTCCGCTGCATTTATTTGTTAGGTGACAACGTTCAGGACATCGTTCACAAAAAAAATGGTCAAGACATCGTTCAGTAAAAACGCTGAAACCCAGGAATATCAAGATAGCATGACCAAAAGATTCAAGTTTATCGTGAAGGGTAATTAAATACTTTAAGCAGAGTTTTACCCAAAAATAGTTTTAGCTTTTGTTCTTTGACATCGATAGTAGCCACAACATATTCGTACAGGGCTTCCGGTGGTACAGGAAACACCTCGCCGAAGATATTCAGTCTGAGGTCGCTACGGATGAAGCGTACGAAATGGTAACAGCCTTTCACTGGCTTCTTCAAGGGATGCCTCGGTGTATCAGTTTTGTTTGGAAATACCAGGTTATTCTCCATGCAGGCCAATGCCTTAAGCGGAGTTTTCCCTTTAATCTTACTGTAGCGATAGGTGTTGTTATGTCTGTACTCAAATGCAAGCGATTCATGTTGAAGCTCCTTTATAGACATCATCGTAATCTTGCCGAGAAACTTCTGGCGATAATGGTCGTTAAACTTCTCGACCACTCCGTTTCGCCATGGTTCGGAAGGTGGGATGAACCACAGACTGACTCCGTAGTGCAGGCAAAGCCGAATAAGAGGCCCCATACTTCGTGGATGGGCAGGACTTCCGAAGAAAGCCAGTTCGTTATCTACCTGAAGATTTTCGGGAATGCCCATACGCTGCCAAAGGGCATAAACCGCGGTCAAAACACTTTGCGCGGAACGAGAGAGCATCGGCTCAATCCCACACCGATTGGTTACCGTATCAATGGCATTCAGGCTGTAGAAGCGGGTTTGGCCAGTAAGATAACAGAGACCTACAAAATCAAGCTGATGGGTCTGGTTGGGTTTCATCGCCAGGAGTTCGGGATATTTTTTACCCTTTGGTTCATAGCGACCGGTTCGCCGATGAGTCAACTCGCGACAACGTAAAATACGTCCAATGGTGCTGAGGGAGGGGATCGGCTGTACTTCCATGTCGTTCATCTCCCATTGGATGGCCTGGTTGCCGCAGAAAAGCCCCTTATTGTACAGGCTCAACCTAACCATCTCCACGATATCTTCTATCTCAGCAGGCGTACGGGAGGGGCTGCGAAGCGGTCTTCGAGAATGTTCTTCACACCATGTTGGATCATCATGGGTATACCGTGGTACCCATTTATACAACCATTGTGTGGTTTTGCCCAGTGAGGCACAAATATCCTCAGGAGTTTCCCCTGCTAAATATCTCTTGACTGCATTTGCCCGCTCTTTCTGAAGCTTCTTTACCATGAACACCTCCGAAAAAAATTAGGTGTCCATTATAAAGCTTGCTGTGGCTATTCGATTTTCAAAGAACGTTTACTGAACGATGTCTTGACCATTTTTTTTGTGAACGATGTCCTGAACGTTGTCAGTTAGGCTAATCATTGTACGACTCGCGGTGATGCTTTAGTACATCCTGCACTGTGAGAGAAGAGACTATCTTTTCATAATTTTCAAGTAGCATACGCCCGGAAACATCTTTATCATCAGGATCGCCAATTAACAGATCTCTTTTAGCAATATTCAAGCCAGATGGACTTCTATTCGAGTTCGCAGGCTTTTTCTTACCTTGTTTCTCCATTTTTGAAGCTGGCATTCTCACTTTAGATAAGTCGCGTTTGAGTTGCGAAATTTTCGTATAGAAATTTTCTGAAAAGCACTCCTTTGCTTGGTACATAGTTCTAACCACCTCATAGGCACCCAAAGTCCATAGCCACATTAACGTTTCAGCGCGCTCAATTAGGCCAAAGTGAATTGAATTGCTAGAAAAGCCCTTATCAAGATTTTCGATAATTTCATCTGCAATAGACAGAAGCACATTATTTCGACCAGACAAATAGAACGAAAAAGCCATTAACGGCTCTCGTGCTAACATCTCTTCCTCAGAGGGATTTATTAGAACTTCTTTAATACGCCTGTGCATTATAGAACCTAAAATAGCTATAAGTAACTTTATGTATGACTTCTTTCCTCAATAATAGACTACGGAAACTCTTTCTGTTCGCCAGTTGCCTCGTTGATAACCAAAAGCTTGCCCGTGTCTTCACGTTGTAGTTGCTCGTTTGCATTGAGGAGTTCGACACCATAGATTGTTCCATCCGGCGCCATATCAACGTTTAACTCATCACTAATTCGTATGGTTTCAACTTCGGTACTCTTTTCATGAAAACGGATATAAGCAATGTTATAACGTAGATCGTAAGTAAACCTCATAATTGGTTTCCTTTTTTATCTATAATTGGTCCGTTCCCATCTTAATTTCATTCCAGAGATAATCTCAAAATCTTTGAGTACGAAATAGACAAAAATATTTGGTTGGCAGTCTATACCAAGTAAATAATCAAATATATTTTTCCACTGATTAAAACCTTTTATTCGCCTGTAGATTGGTTTCAAGATAATAAGGATAATTGATAGTTCGTTATATCTTGTGAGCCTTTTATACAATTAATTATTGCATTTATAGTATTTTCTTTTAATTCCCATTTAATTTCAACCAAACCATTATGATGAGCTTTCAACAAATCACCTGCGTTTAATTCGTAAATTTCGTCGAATTGTACCCACGTTTTAAGCTTAAAAAAATCTTGATTTGCATTGAGGACGTAAATGTTTTTATTACTATAACAGCCGGGATTTATCAGATTATATTTTTGTTTTGAAGTGGTTTTACAACAAAGATGAGGTGTGTTCAGGTCTTTAAAAGTATTTAAAATAATTAATAGTTTTTCTCCTAATTCTCCATTACTGAAATGAAATCTTTTATAAAAAATAACAGTACCCTTGTTCATTAAAAGCTTTTATTATTTGCTCCCTTTCTTTTATTATCTGCATTGCTTCTTCCATATTTAAAGATTTTTCAGTATGATCAATTGCAAGTAAATAATCTATTCTTTTCCTTTCTCCTTTCTCTTTGATTGTTTTATCCCAAGGATGATTAGGCAAGTGAGATGCATCTGTCATATCTTGTGCCTTTGCATCTTTAAATATATAAACTACATCTTGTAATATTTTTAATTCTCTTTTACAAAAATGCTTATTGCTGAACTCTTTTAAGGGAAGTAACTTCTCAAAACCGCTTTCAGAAGCCAATACTTTTTTAATATATGCTTTTAATTCTTGCGAAGGGTTTTTCAACTCAAAATATAATACCTGTGGAACAGGTCCAAAATCCCATGCGAAGTAGTCCAATCCGGTAACAGAGCGTCCTGTTTCTCTAAAATGCATAAAATCCAGATAATACAGGAGTTTACATAACTTCGTGATGCCACAGTATTTTGTGTTTTTAAGGAAGAAAATTATAGCGTTTAATAATTTTTCTCTATTATGGTTAATAAGCATTGTTTATCTCTTTTAAGATAATATCGGCATTTTCAACAAATTTCTTAATAGTAATTATACTGTATGGCTCTATTTGTGACAACATTTCAATACTTTTCAGTATTTGAATTAATACATGCTTTAGTCTTTCTACAATTGTATACTTCTCAGAAATATAGTTTTTTCCATACTTCTAAAAGGTTTTGTATTTTTCTAAAACTTCGGTTTTTTGTTTTAAATTTCATTATTTTTTAGGTTCTTCTCCCTATTGAGTGGATAAAAATGAGTCATTTTGAATTAGCAGATATTTATACTTATTACTGCCTTAACTGCCCGTTCCCAAACACAACGAATTTGTAGGAGGTGAGTTCTTCGAGTCCCATAGGACCACGGGCGTGGAGTTTGTCTGTGCTGATGCCGATCTCTGCGCCCATCCCAAATTCATAGCCGTCGGTGAAACGGGTGGAGGCATTGACGTACACGGCTGCTGAGTCTACCTCTTTGGTAAATCTTAAGGCATTTGCAACGTTGTCCGTAACAATCGCATCTGAGTGGTTTGAGCCATATTGGGCCATATGGGCAATGGCGTCGTCCAGGGAATTTACAACCTTTATATTTAAAATGAGGTCGAGGTATTCGTTGTGAAAATCTTCAGCGGCGGCGGATTTTATATTACTTAGTATTTTACAAGTATTTTTGCATCCTCTTATTTCTACTCCTGCGCCTTCCAGTTTTTTTGCCAGACCTGGCAAAAAAACTGTTGCAATCTTTTCGTGCACGAGCATAGTTTCCATGGCATTGCATGTAGCCGGGCGCTGCACCTTGGCGTTAAAACAGATTTCTTCAGCCATTTTTAGGTTGGCAAATTCATCTACATAAGTATGGCAAACGCCTTTGTAATGCTTGATGACAGGAACGGTGGATTTCTCCACTACCGTACGAATAAGCGACTCGCCGCCGCGTGGTATAACGACGTCTACATATTGGTCTGCCTTGAGTAAGTAATCAATGGCTTCGCGTTCAATAATCTCCACAAGCTGGATGCACCGGTTGTCTAACCCTGCCTTTTCCAGTGCTGCTGAAAGGATTTTGTTTATGGCGATGTTTGAGTGGATGGATTCCTTCCCGCCGCGCAGGATGACCGCATTGCCGGCCTTCAGGCACAATGCAGCCGCATCGGCAGTGACGTTGGGTCGTGATTCATAAATGATAACAACGACGCCTATGGGTACACGCACCTTTTGAATTTGTAAGCCATTGGGTCTGGTATGTCCTGAAATAAATTGTCCGACAGGGTCTGAAAGACCGATGATTTGACGAACGCCGTCTGCCATCCCCTTGATGCGACTATCGGTAAGAAGAAGGCGGTCGATGATAGCCTCAGAAAGTCCTGCCTTTTGTGCTGCAGCGATATCCTTCTCATTTTCTGCCTTGAGCGTGGCAGCAGCGGAGACTATACCTTCTGCGATGTAATTAAGGGCGACGTTTTTTGTCGCAGTGTTGGCCGCAGCGATTATTCGTGACGCCGCTTTTGCATTTCTAACAATTTGATTTATGTAATTTTCTATATTCACAGTGATATGAAATCAAATAATAGGCTGCCGCAATAAGGACAATCAATGCCGGAAACTGCCATGGGAATGGGCCTTCAAAGAGAAATGCCTTCCAACGGTTGTGAGACACGGCTTTCGCAGGTTCTTTCTTTGTAGTGCCTTTAATGTGAAAATTATATTTCGAATAGGTAACCTCATCGGGCGCAATATAGCCGAATTGGTTTCTGGCTTCCTGTTCAATACGAACCGGGTCGCTCTTTAAGGCAGAATATTCTCTGTTAAGTATGGAGTTTTCTGCCTCAAGCTGTGCGGCTTGTTTTTCAAGCGCCGTCTTGCTTTCCAGCATGCGGAATCTTTCCTGCCTGACCTTGGTGATTATTGAAGAAAATAATATTACCACGCACGACGTTACGAATACCATCAGTACAAATTTCCCGAAAAACTTATTTTTTTTTACGGCAATTTTTGCATCTTGCATAGTTTGCCTCCATAAATTGCATTGTCAGAAAGGTTTTCTTCGATACGTATGAGTTGGTTGTATTTACATATCCGGTCGGTTCTGCAGAGAGAACCCGTTTTTATCTGACCCGCATTCGTAGCAACGGCAAGGTCGGCAATGGTGGTGTCTTCCGTTTCTCCGGAACGGTGAGATATAACGGTCGTGTAACCGTTCATCCTGGCCATTTCTATGGCATTGAGTGTTTCTGTGAGCGTGCCGATTTGATTGACCTTGATCAGGATGGAATTGGCCACTCCCTGATCAATCCCTTTTGCAAGGATTTCCGTATTCGTCACGAAAATATCATCGCCCACAAGTTGCGTCTTGTCACCCATCTTTTTCGTGAGCTTTTTCCAGCCGTCCCAGTCTTCTTCCGAAAGCCCGTCTTCTATGCTGCAGATGGGGTACTTGCCTGAAAATTTTGAATAAAGCTCTATCATTTCGTCATGGGTCTTTTTAGCGCCTCCTTCCGCCCGTAATACATATTTCCCGTCCTTATAAAATTCACTGGCTGCAGGGTCCAGTGCTAGGTGGACGTCTTTGCCCGCCGTGTATCCGGCCTTTTTAATTGCCTCCATAATGAGGTCGAATGCCTCTTCGTTGGTCTTGAGGTTTGGGGCAAAACCTCCTTCGTCGCCCACATTGGTGTTATATCCTTTTGATTTTAACACCGAACGGAGGTTGTGGAAGACCTCCGCGCCCATCCGTACTGCCTCGGCAAAGCTATTTGCACCAATAGGCATGATCATGAATTCCTGGATATCCAGGTTGTTGTCTGCGTGCTTGCCTCCGTTTAAAATATTCATCATAGGCACGGGCAAAACCTTTGCATTTGTACCGCCGATGTATCGATAAAGTGGAAGGCACAATGCGTTGGCTGCTGCTTTTGCCACAGCCAGAGAAACGCCAAGGATGGCATTTGCGCCCAGTTTTTCCTTGTTTTTCGTCCCGTCTAATTTTATGAGGAGGTTGTCAATATCAACCTGCCTGGTGGCGTCCATCCCCTCAAGTTTATGTGCGATAAGTTCATTCACATTTTTTACGGCTGTTTGAACGCCTTTGCCCAGGTAGCGTTTGGGCTTATCGGTGTCCCTGAGTTCAAGCGCCTCTCGTTTCCCCGTAGAAGCGCCGGAAGGGACGGCGGCACGACCCATCGTTCCGTTCTTTAAAATCACGTCTACTTCTACCGTGGGGTTTCCCCTTGAATCTAAAATCTCCCGTGCCTTAACACAACTAATGGTAGTCAATGCAGTCTCCTGTATTATCTATATATCTTTGATACAAGGTCAGTTATGGAAAATAAAAAAAATGGAAATGCGAGTGGTTTTTGTAGCAAATATTTTAAGACTTGTCAAACAGATTATTTAAAAATTGTATAGTGTTTTATAAATGTCATAGATAAACGGGTTTTACAACTGATTTCATGATTATTACACATAAAATTTTTCAGGAGATGGAGAGTTTAATATTTTATAGGAAAAAGGGATTTTTTTGGTATATTTATTATCTGCAAAATCTATGAGTAAAGATAATTTTTAAAATTTTAGAGCAATAATATATGCGAATTCCATTGGCAAAATATGGGCTAAGAGAGTTGATTGTATTCGGCATCCCGTGCGTAGCCGGAATAGTGTTTTCCCTTGCGCTGTTTCCCTGGGTTGTGCCCCTCCCGCTCTTCTTTCTGTCGTTTTTGTTTAATTTCTTCCGGGATCCTGAAAGGAGGACGCCGCAGGGCGCGGAGCTTATCATAGCCCCTGCTGATGGGACGGTGTCCCACATCGTTCCTGTCTTTGAAGATAATTACTTAAAATGTAACACGACCAAAATAAGTATTTTTATGTCCGTATTGAATGTACATGTAAACCGCGTGCCTGTTCATGGTCGTGTGGAGTTTATCAAGCATACGAAAGGGAAATTCCTGGACGCCCGGGATGATGAGTGTTTTAGTAGCAATGAAAACAACGTGATGGGATTGTCTTTAATCGGAGACCAGCTCAAGATTGCAGTAAAGCAAATTGCCGGCAAGATCGCAAAGCGTATTGTCTGTGCCTGTAAGGTTGGTGATGTATTTCAGCAGGGGCAGCGATTTGGCATGATAAAGTTTGGCTCGCGGGTAGAGGTATTTGTCCCGAATTCAATCAGGTTTGAGGTAATGGTCAAGGTGGGAGAAAAGGTAACAGCCGGGAAGACGGTGCTTGGTAAGATACATAGCACTGTAAAGCCATAACCAAACAGTGAAAAATGTGAATGTGTGACGAGTGGCAGGTGACGGGTGACGTTTCTCTCGAAGAATATTAGAAAATAAATATCATTTATACTTTGTTGTCCCTTTCTTGTTTTTCGTGCCTTTGTGGTTAGATAAAAATTATGTTTACAGGCATTATCGAAAACTTAGCAACCGTAAAAAAATTGTCCCTGAAGGCAGGGGGGGCAGAACTGTTTCTAGACGTATCGGATCTTTGCAAAGACCTTAAACTTGGCGAAAGTATCGCAATTAACGGGGTATGCCTTACAGTGAAAGAGATTTCAGGTACAGTTGTCAGTTTTGATGTTTCCGGAGAAACCCTCAGGAAAACTACCCTCAGAGCGCTGCGGAATGCCGAAAGGGTTAATATTGAAAGGGCATTAAGGGTCGGTGATAGGCTGGGCGGCCACTTCGTCACTGGTCATGTTGATGGTATCGGTACAATAAAGGAAAAGAAACAGTCTGTCGATCAGTGCACCATGTCCTTTTCGGTAGAGAGTAAATTTACGGACATGATGATTGAAAAAGGTTCTGTCGCTGTGGACGGCATCAGTCTTACGATTGTGAATCTGCTGGATGGCGCTTTTTCAGTGGCATTGATTCCCTATACATTGTCCTCGACTACCCTGGGACACAAGAAAACAGGGGATCAGGTGAATATCGAGATTGACATGATGAGCAAGTGGGTTAAAAAGATTCTTAAAAAAGAGAATGACGGCGGTATCACACGGAAACAATTAACTGAACAGGGGTTTTAACGTCTCCAATTTTGTCAGAAGCAAAAGATGTTTATCCTGAAAAAAATTATTGGTCAATTATTTTTTCCTGTGCCGCTATGTCTGGAAATATTGATAGCGGGATTGCTGCTGCTTCTGTTTACTAGGAAACAAAAGGCGGGAAAGATTATTATTTCTGTCGGAGTAATTTTGCTTACGCTCCTGAGTTATCCTGCCCTTTCCAACACATTTCTCAGACGATTGGAATGTCAGTATCCGCCGCTTATCTCACCCGTAATATCCGATTTCGTGCCTCATGAGGCTGTTCCGCAGATCAGGTGGATTGTCGTGCTGGGCGGAGGACACATATCAGACCCAAAAATTCCTATTACCAGCCAACTCGCCGGAGCATCTTTGGTTCGCCTTACAGAAGGGATTCGACTGCATAATCTGATGCCGGGAAGCAAACTTGTTTTGTCAGAGGGAAAAGTTTTTGATTCGGTATCAGGGGCGGAAACCATGGCCGAGGTTGCAAAAGCTCTTGGTGTAAAGCAGGAAGATTTGATTTTGGAATCTGAATCAAAAGACACCATAGATGAAGCCCGAATCATTAAGTCAATCGTTGGAAACGACAAATTTATTCTGGTGACTTCCGCCTCACATATGCCGCGCTCAATGGGCATGTTCAGGAAATTTGGGATGGACCCAATTGCAGCTCCTACGGATTATACCGTTAAAGAAAAGCAGGACATTAGTCCCGGTGACTTTTTTCCCGGTTACGGAGGATTACGCAAAGCAGAGGGTATTATATACGAATATCTTGGCATCATTTGGGCAAAGTTGAGAGGTCAGATATAAAATCTTGTGCAAGCAGTCCGGTCGTATCAAATTTGATATGATTAACCGGGACGGTTGGCCTTCCGATATTCCTCACGAAGCGCTTTTTATTATTCCAATCTCGTTCTGAGCCAGTTCCGTTGCATTGTCGTTCACCTTGTAAAATTCCTTGTAGTGCAGGAGCATCTCGTTTGAGTTTTTGTAGCCCAGGCGGCGGCCGTAATTGACGATGCACATGGTTCTCGCCTCCACAAAGGAGAATCCATTAAATTTCAATGCCT